>NZ_JBWKXQ010000015.1:0-63534 GCF_059423125.1 Variovorax sp. GW531-E2
GTGCGGGGGCCGGGGCGGGAGCCGGTGCAGGCGCCGGCGCCATCGCCGCGGCCTGCTTGGTGAACGCGCTGGCGATGTCTTCCATCCGCACGTTCATGCCGCGCAGGGTCGACAGCGTCATCTTCTGCACCTCGAGCGCCTGGATGGTCGCCTTGAGCGCGTGGCCGTTCTGTTCGAGCCAGTACTGGACGGTCTTGAGTTCCTGGATGCGCTTGTCGACCTCTTCGACGCTCATGGTGGGCGCGACCCAACTCGCCAGGCTGGGGATGCCGGGCACCGAACCGGAGCCCGCGGCGGCACCGCCGGCGAGGTTCTTCAGGAAGTCGAATCCGGGGACGAACTGGCTGAAGTTGAAGGGTTTGCTGGCGTTGCTCATGCGGGAGGTCTCCTGGCTGGGTTTTCTTGTGCTGCCAGCTTACTCCAAGCCCTTTGCAAGCGAATCAGAGCTCGTCCCTGACCCGGCTGAAAACCTTCCAGAAATTCGCGTCCTGCGAGGTCGCGAAGTTGATCCGCATCATCGTGCTCGGCGGGCGGCGCGCATGGAACAGCGAGCCCGGCGCCAGCAGGTAGCCCTGGTCGAGCATGCGTTGCGTGAGCGCGTCGGTGTCCACGCCCGTGTCGACCCAGCCGAACAGCCCGGCCGGCTCCGAGGCGAAGGTGCAGCCGTGCGACATGGCCAGCTTCACCGCGCGGCCGCGCGCGCCGTCCAGGCGGATGCGCACGCGCTCCGAATGGCGGCGCAGCTGGCCCTGGTCGATGCACCACGACAGCGCCCGCTCGAACAGCGTGGGCGAGGTCAGCGTGGCCAGCAGCTTGGTCTCCAGAAGCCGCTCTTTCAGCGCGGGCGAGGCGGCCAGGAAGCCGATGCGCCAGTTGGGCGCCAGGATCTTCGCGAAGCCGCTGACGTAGATGGTGCGCTGCAGCCCGTCGAGCGCACTGAGCCGCGTGGCGTGCTCGGGCGCGAGGTGGCTGTAGGTGTCGTCCTCGACGATGTGGAAGTCGTGTTCGTTGGCCAGCTTGAGCACGCGGTGCGCGCTGCCCGGCGTGAGGCTGTAGCCGGTCGGGTTGTGCAGCACGCTCACGCTGACGAAGAGCTTGGGGCTGTGCAGCTTGCAGTACTGCGCCATCACGTCGAGGTCGGGCCCGTCGGCACGGCGTGGCACGGGCAGGATGCGCATGCCGAGCGCTTCGAGCCGCGCGAACTCCAGCGCCCAGCCGGGCTCCTCGACCATCACCGGATCGCCCGCGCGCAGCAGCGTGCGGCTCACGATGTCCAGCGCGTGCGTGGCGCCGATGGTGGTCACGATCTGGTCGGGCCCGGCCGGCACGTTGATGCGCACCAGCTTCTGCGACAGGCTGCGGCGCAGCGCGAGATCGCCCGAAGGCTCGCCGTATTGCAGCGACAGTTCCTGCAGCGCCGACGTGGTGGTCACGCG
This sequence comes from Variovorax sp. GW531-E2, assembly GCF_059423125.1. NCBI lineage: Bacteria > Pseudomonadati > Pseudomonadota > Betaproteobacteria > Burkholderiales > Comamonadaceae > Variovorax > Variovorax sp. GW531-E2. Next base: position 1,437 of record NZ_JBWKXQ010000015.1, read on the forward strand.
GCGCACCGCGGTCGCCAGGAAGGTCGAGGCCATCCAGTCGGGCGGGAACACGCCCATGCCCGGCTGCGGCTTGTCGCTCGGACGGTGGAACATGCTGCGGATCAGCGAGCTGGCGTCGGCCGGCACGCGCGAGGCCATCATCGGCGGCACCACGGGCACGGCATGCGCCGGGTTGCGCGAACTCTCGGACGCCGGCGCGGCGTCGCGCACGTAGAAGCCGCGCTGGCGGCGCGCCTCGACGAGGCCCTGCGCGAGCAGTTGGTCGTAGGCGGCGACCACGGTGTACGGGCTCACGCCCTGCTGGCGCGCGCACTCGCGCACCGAGGGCAGGCGTGCGCCGGGGGCCAGCAGCCGGTTGCGGATGCGCTCGGCGAGGCGATCGGCCAGCTGCCCGGTCAGGGACTGGGTGGAGGTTCGGGTCAGCATCGGATCGGGCTGCATCGCACAGAGAGCGAGAAAAGGGCGGCGTGTGTCGAAGGAATGACCAATACAGATTTCAGATTTGTTCGATCATCTGTACTGGAACTGTAATGGTCCAAAGTTTAGAGTCTGTGACATGAACTGGCAAGAATTCACCGCGCTGCTGGTGCTGGCCACGGCGATGAGTTTCTCGCCAGGCCCCAACACCACGCTCTCCACCGCCCTGGCGGCCAACGGCGGCCTGCCGCGCGCCATGCGTTTCGTGGTCGCGGTGCCGGTGGGCTGGACCTTGCTGCTCGCCATCTGCGCGGCCGGCCTCGGCGCGCTGGTGGTGGCCATGCCGCCGCTGCGCCTGGCGATCAAGGGCCTGGGCATCGCCTACCTGCTGTGGCTGGCCTACAAGCTCAGCGGCAGCGCCCAGCTCGGCAAGGCCGACAGCGCCCGCCTCTCGGTCGGCTTCGGGCAGGGCGTGATGCTGCAGTTCGTGAACATCAAGGCCTGGCTGCTGGCGCTCACGCTGGTGGCGGGCTGGATCGCCGGCCAGCCCGACGCGCTCGCGCGCTTCGCCATCGTCGCGCCCGTGATGCTGACCTACGCCTTCACCAGCAACTTCGCCTATGCGCTGGTCGGCGCGCTGCTGCGCGAGTGGCTGTCCAAGGGCCGGCGCCTGCTGTGGTTCAACCGCGCGATGGGCCTGATCCTGGTCTTGACGGCCTGGTGGATGGTGGGCGTATGAAGCTCGCCATCAAGGACGAAACGCTGGGCATGTGGCTCGGGGTGGTCGGCGTGGCGCTGTTCGCCATCACGCTGCCGATGACGCGGCTGGCCACGGGCACGCAAGAGGCGCCGCAGCTGTCGCCGTGGTTCGTCACGCTCGGGCGCGCGGCGCTGGCGGGCGTTCTGTCGGCCGTCTTTTTGCTGGTCACGCGCTCGCCGCGTCCGGCGGCGCACCAGTGGAAGTCGCTGGGCATGGCGGTGCTGGGCAACTGCATCGGCTTTCCGCTGCTGCTGGCCTTTGCGCTGCGCGTGGTCACGGCCAGCCATGCGGCGGTGGTGACGGCGCTGCTGCCGCTGGTCACGGCCGCGGTCGCGGCCTGGGTGCTGCACCAGCGCGCGCGGCTGGGCTTCTGGCTCTGCGCCATCGCGGGCAGCCTGCTGGTGGTGGTGTTCTCGGTGCTGCGCGCGCAGCAGAGCGGCCACGGCTTCGGTTTCGAATGGGCCGACCTGCTGCTGGTCGGCGCGGTCGTCGCGGCCTCGGTCGGCTACATCTACGGCGCGCAGGTCACGCCGTCGCTGGGCGCCGAGCGCGTGATCTGCTGGGTCTGCGTGATGGCGCTGCCCGTGACGCTGCCCGCCACCATCGCCCTGTGGCCGCAGCAGCCCGTGGCCGCCTCGGCCTGGGTCGGCTTCACCTACGTGGGCATGTTCTCGATGTGGATCGGCTTCTTCGCGTGGTACCGCGGCCTGGCCCTGGGCGGCGCGCTGCGCGTGAGCCAGACGCAGCTGCTGCAGCCCTTCCTGTCGATCCTCGCGTCGATCCCGCTGCTGGGCGAACCGCTCGACCTGGTGACGCTGGGCTTCGCCGCCGCCGTGGTCGCCACGGTGGTCGCGGGCAAGCGGCTGTCGCAACCGGCGGCGCCTGCCGTTCCACGCGGCGCCGAGCCGCAGGCCAGGAGCTGACCACCATGACACTGTTCAGCCATGTCACCGTCGGTTGCACCGACCTGCCGCGCGCCGCCGCCTTCTACGACGCGGTGCTGACGCCGCTCGGCCTCATCCGCCGTCCCGTGACGCCCGACGGCGGCCCCGACGCCGCTTGCTGGATCGCGCCGGGCCAGACGCTGCCGCGCTTTTACGTGTACATCCCGCTGGACGGCGAACCCGCCAGCGCCGGCAACGGCAGCATGGTCGCGTTCTGCGCGCCCTCGCCGCAGGCCGTTCATGCCGCCCACGAGGCGGCCCTGCGCCACGGTGGCCGCGACGAAGGCGCGCCCGGGCCCCGCCCCCGTTACGGGCAGGGCTATTACGGCGCCTACCTGCGCGACCCGGACGGCAACAAAATCCATGTCGTGCACCGTGGCGACATCCCGCCGCCCTGACCCCACACTCAGACTCACATCTCATTCGCCAGAAAGAAGAAAGCCTCCCATGAACTGGAAACTCGCCGCCCGCGCCGCCAAGATGAATCCTTCGGTGCTGCGTGAAATCCTCAAGGTCACCGAGCGCCCCGGCATCATCAGCCTGGCCGGCGGCCTGCCTTCGCCCAAGACCTTCCCGATCCAGGAATTCGCCGACGCCTGCGCCGAAGTGCTGCACAACGACGGCCAGGCCGCGCTGCAGTACGCCGCCAGCGAAGGCTACGCGCCGCTGCGCCAGGCCGTGGCCGACATGCTGCCCTGGGACGTCGACGCCTCGCAGGTGCTCATCACCACCGGCTCGCAGCAGGGCCTCGATCTCGTGGCCAAGGTGCTGATCGACCCGGGCAGCAAGGTGCTGGTCGAGACGCCCACCTACCTGGGCGCGCTGCAGGCCTTCGGCCCGATGGAGCCGCACCCCGTGGGCGTGGCCAGCGACGACGACGGCGTGATCGTCGACGACCTCGTGAACAAGGCGGCCGACGCGCGCTTCGTCTACCTGCTGCCCAACTTTCAGAACCCCACCGGCCGCACCATGACCGAGGCGCGCCGCGCCGCGGTCTCCGCTGCCGCAGCCGCCGCGAACCTGCCGATCGTCGAGGACAACCCCTACGGAGAGCTCTGGTTCGACGAAGCCCCGCCGCTGCCGCTGGCCGCGCGCAACCCCGAGGGCGTGATCTACCTGGGCTCGTTCTCCAAGGTGCTGGCCCCGGGCCTGCGCCTGGGCTTCCTGGTGGCGCCGAAGGCCATCTTCCCCAAGCTGCTGCAGGCCAAGCAGGCGGTCGACCTGCACACGCCGATCTTCACGCAGCGCATGGTCTCGGCCGTGATGAAGGACGGCTTCCTGGACCGCCACGTGCCCACCATCCGCGCGCTGTACAAGCGCCAGCGCGACGCCATGATCGCCGCGCTGCACCGCGAGATGGCCGGCCTCGACGTGAAGTTCAACGCCCCCAAGGGCGGCATGTTCCTGTGGGCACGCCTGCCCGAGGGCATCGACACCGTGACCCTGCTGCCCAAGGCCGTGGAGCGCAACGTGGCCTTCGTGCCCGGCGCGCCGTTCTACGCCGGCGAAGGCGATCCGCGCACGCTGCGCCTGTCGTTCGTGACCGCCAGCGTCGAAGAGATCGACACCGCCATCGCCGCGCTCGCCGTCACGCTGCGCGAAGAGCTGGCGCTGCTGGCCCCCGCCCACGCCTGACAAGGCCGACGACGATGCACATCGCGATCCTCACCTTCGACGGCTTCAACGAGCTCGACTCGCTGGTCGCGCTCGGCGTGCTCAACCGCGTGAAGAAGCCGGGCTGGCGCGTGACGCTGGCCTCGCCCAGCGCCACCGTGACCTCGATGAACGGCGTCACGGTGCATGCCACTGCGACGCTCGAATCGGCTTGCGAGGCGGGTGCGGTGATCGTCGGCAGCGGCATCCGCACGCGCGAGATCGCCGCCGACGCGGGCCTGATGGGCGTGCTGCGCGGGCTCGACCCGTCGCGCCAGCTCATCGGCGCGCAGTGCTCGGGCACGCTGCTGCTGGCCAAGCTCGGCCTGCTGGGCACCGTGCCCGCCTGCACCGACCTCACGACCAAGCCCTGGGTGCAGGAAGCCGGCGTCGAGGTGCTCAACCAGCCCTTCTTCGCGCAGGGCAACGTGGCCACCGCGGGCGGCTGCTTCTCGGCGCCCTACCTCGCGGCCTGGCTCATCGCGCGCACCGAAGGCCTGGAGGCCGCGAAGAGCGCGCTGCATTACGTCGCGCCGGTCGGCGAGAAAGACGACTACGTGGCGCGCGCGATGCGCAACATCGAACCGTATCTGCAGACGCGGCCATCGGCCACGGCCGACGCCCTCTCCGCACAAAGACACTGAACACCATGCTCAACATCTGGGGCCGCATCAGTTCGATCAACGTGCGCAAGGTCGTGTGGTGCGCGCAGGAGCTCGGGCTCGACTTCCAGCGCACCGAGGCCGGCGGCAAATTCGGCGTGGTGCAGACGCCCGAATACCGCGCGCTCAACCCGAACGCCATGGTGCCCACCATCGACGACGGCGAAGGCGCCGAGCGCGTCACGCTGTGGGAGTCGAACGTCATCGTGCGCTACCTGTGCGCCCGCTACTCGCACGGCACGCTCTACCCGAGCGAGCTGCCCGCGCGCTTCGACGCCGAGCGCTGGATGGACTGGCAGCAGACCACGCTCAACCGCGCCAGCCGCGACGCCTTCGTGCAATGGGTGCGCACGGCGCCCTCGGAGCGCCAGCCCGCGCTGATCGCCGCGTCGGTGCGCGAGAGCGAGGCGCTGTTCGCCATGCTCGATGCGCACCTCGCGCAGCGCCCCTACATGGCCGGCGAGCGCTTCACCATGGCCGACATCCCGATCGGCTGCGAAGCGCACCGCTGGTTCGGCCTGCCCGGCGCCGAGTACCGCCGGCCCGTCTGGCCCAACGTCGAGCGCTGGTACGCCGACCTGCTTTCCCGCCCGGGCACGCGCGGCGTGCTCGACCTGACTTTGGAATGACCCCCAGGCTACGCGCACTTCGTGTCGCTTCGCCAACCCCCTTCCAGGGGGCGACACCAGTGGCCCGGCAAAGCCGGTTCCACGGTGTCCCCTCGACTGACATTGCCCGCTGATCCGAACCGTTTGAATCCGATGAAATCCCGCCCCTTCAAGCAAGTCGACGTCTTCACCGCCACCGCCTACTACGGCAACCCGCTCGCGGTGGTGATCGACGGCCAGGACCTGGACGACGCCGCCATGCAGCGCTTTGCGCAGTGGACCAACCTGTCGGAGACCACCTTCCTGCTGCCGCCGACCGACCCGGGCGCCGACTACCGCGTGCGCATCTTCACGCCCGGCGGCGAGCTGCCCTTTGCCGGCCACCCGACCATCGGCAGCTGCCATGCCTGGCTGCAGGCCGGCGGCAAGCCCAAGGTGGCGGGCCGCGTGGTGCAGCAGTGCGGCGCCGGCCTCGTGCCGCTGCGGCGTGACGGCGAGCGCCTGGCCTTTGCCGCGCCGCCGCTCAAGCGCAGCGCCCCGAGCCCCGCGCTGCTGGCCAAGGTGGCCGGCGCGCTGGGCCTGAAGGCGCAGCAGGTCATCGCGGCGCAGGTGCTCGACAACGGCCCGGTGTGGTTCGGCCTGCTGCTGAACGACGCCGACGCCGTGCTGGCGCTGCAGCCCGACCACCGCGCGCTGAAGGAACTGGGCGTGAAGGCCGGCGTGGCCGGCGTGCCCTCGGCGCACGACACCTCGCTGCTCATCGGCCGCTCGAACCGCGAGGCGCGCGCCTTCGGCAACCGCCCCGCCACGCCGAACGACGACGGCGCCAAGATCGACCTCGAGGTGCGCGCCTTCGCCGAGCCCATCGGCGTGCAGGAAGACCCGGTCACCGGCAGCCTCAACGCCAGCCTGGCCGAATGGCTGATCGCCGACGGCCACATGCCCGAGCGCTACCTGGCCGCGCAAGGCCAGTGCCTGGGCCGCGCGGGCCGCGTGCACATCGAGCGCGACAGCGACGGCACGATCTGGGTCGGCAGCGATGCCGTGACCTGCGTCGACGGCCACGTCACCCTCTGAACAAAGGCACGCCATGGCCCCCGCCGAAATCGACCACCTGGTGATCGCCGCCGCCTCGCTGGCCGAGGGCGTGGCGTGGTGCGAGGCCACGCTCGGCGTCACGCCCGCGCCGGGCGGCGTGCACCCGCTGATGGGCACGCACAACCGGCTGCTGAACATCGCGAGCGCCGCGTTCCCGCGCGCCTATGCCGAGATCATCGCGATCGAGCCCGGCAAGGCGCCGTCGCGGCCGAAGACGCGCCGCTGGTTCGACCTGGACGACGCCGCGCTGCAGGCCGCGCTCGCGCAGCGCGGCCCGCACCTGATCCACTTCGTGGCGCGCGTGCCCGACGCGCACGCCGCCACGCAGGCGCTCGCGCGCGAGGAGCATGCGCACATCGACCGCGGCCACCTGCTCGAAGCCTCGCGCGACACGCCGGCCGGCCGGCTCGAGTGGCAGATCACGGTGCGCGACGACGGCCAGCGCCTGTTCTACGGCGCGCTGCCCACGCTGATCCAGTGGGGCGCCGTGCACCCGACCGACGCCATGCCCGCCTCGGGCCTGGCGCTGCGTTCGCTGCGCGTGGCGCATCCGCGCGCGCCGGCACTGTCGGCCGCGCTCACGGCCATCGGCATGGGCGGCCTGCCGGTCGATGCCGGCCCGCCCAACCTCGTCGCCGTGCTCGACACGCCGCGCGGCCCCGTCACCCTCGAATCGCAAGGACTCTGACCCCATGCTCACCCTGACCGAAATCGCCTGGTTCGCCCTCGCTTCGCTGCTGCTGGCGCTCACGCCGGGGCCGAACATGATCTATTGCGTGTCGCGCACGCTGATCCAGGGCCGCCGCGCGGGGCTCATCTCGCTGGGCGGCGTGCTGATGGCCTTTTTGGTGCACCTGTTTGCCGCGGCGCTGGGCCTCACGGCGCTGCTGCTGGCGGTGCCGGTCGCGTTCGACGCGATCCGTTTCGCCGGTGCGGCCTACCTGATGTGGCTCGCGTGGCAGGCGGTCAAGCCCGGCGGCAACGCGCCCTTCGAGGCCCGCGCGCTGCCGGCCGATCCGCCAGCCAAGCTGTTTCGCATGGGCTTTCTCACGAACCTGCTGAACCCGAAGGTGGCGATGTTCTACCTGTCGTTCTTCCCGCAGTTCATCCATCCCGAGCGCGGCTCGGTGCTGCTGCAGAGCCTGCAGCTGGGCATGGCGCAGATGGCGAGCAGCGCGCTGGTCAACACCGTGATGATCGTCGGCGCCGCGAGCATCACGGCCGTGCTGTCGCAAAGCGCGGGCTGGCTGCGCGCGCAGCGCTACATCATGGGCAGCGTGCTGGCCGCGCTGGCCGTGCGCGTGGCGCTCACCGAACGCAAGTAAGCAACCCGAAGGACGTCGATGCGATTCACCCGCGAAGAGATCGAAGCCGCGCAGCGCACCGTGCATGCGGCCATGCCGCCCACGCCCCAGTACACCTGGCCGCAGCTGTCGCAGCGCCTGGGCGCCACGGTCTGGGCCAAGCACGAGAACCACACGCCGGTCGGCGCCTTCAAGATCCGCGGCGGCCTGACCTACTTCGAGACCCTCGCGCGCGAGCAGCCCGCCGTGCGCCACGTGATCAGCGCCACGCGCGGCAACCACGGCCAGTCGGTCGGCTTCGCCTCGCAGCGCCACGGGCTGGCCGCGACCATCGTGGTGCCGCACGGCAATTCGCGCGAGAAGAACGCGGCGATGCGCGCGCTCGGCGTGACGCTGGTCGAGCATGGCGACGACTTTCAAGCGGCCGCCGAACACGCCGCGGTGCTGGCCGAACGCGACGCGCTGCACCGCGTGCCCTCGTTCCATCGCGAGCTGGTGCGCGGCGTGTCGACCGCGTACGTCGAGTTCTTCAGTGCATTGAAAGCTTCACCGCCCGACGTGCTGTTCGTGCCCATCGGCCTGGGCTCCGGCTTTGCCGGTGCAGCGGCGGCGCGCGCGCATTGCGGCGTGTCGACGAAGCTCATCGGCGTGGTGTCGGCGCATGCCACGGCCTACCGCGATTCGTTTCGCGCGCGCCGTGCGGTCGAGTCGCCCGCCACCACGCGGCTGGCCGACGGCATGGCCTGCCGCACGCCGGTGCCGGAGTCGCTGGAGGTGATCCTGCGCGAAGCCGACGACGTGATCACCGTCACCGACGACGAGGTGGCCGAAGCGATGCGCGTGCTCTTCAGCGACACGCACAACGTGGCCGAAGGCGCGGGGGCTGCCGCGCTGGCGGGCGCGCTTCAGCAGAAGGAACGCTGGCGCGGGCAGACGGTGGGCGTTGCACTGAGCGGCGGCAATGTCGACGCGGACATGTTCGCCGGGGTGCTGGGGCGCAGCGCTTCCTGAACCAGGCGCTGCTGTTCAGGGCACGTACCCAGGCCACCGGGTACTTCCCTCCGCGAATGTCCCCCGGGCTTCGCCCTCCTCCTTGATTTCGCTGCGGGAAGCACCCAGTGTCCTGGGCACAGGGCACGCTGCCGGTTCGCGGCCGATCAACCACTGCACTGCCCAACGCTCACGTCGATGCGGTGCCTTGCGCAGCGAAATCAAGGGGGAGGCCGAAGGCCGGAGGACATTCGCGGAGCAAGGTACCGCGTCGGCGGGAGCGTCGCCCTGAACTACGCCCTTACGGCAGCGGCCCTGTGTTCGCCGTGCTCAGCGGCAGCTGGGACACCTCGGCCAGCAACAGGGCCAACTGCTGCGCGGCCGCATCGATCACCGCCTGCCCCTTCGCGGCCGTGGCCGCTGCGGCATTGCCCGCCGCCCCCTGCGCGTTGTAGTCCTCCATGGCCCAGCCGAGCTTGGCGCTCTTGCCGTTGCCGAGGATCGCGCAGTCGGCCGCGCGCTGCTCCGAGGTGGAGCTGAAATCCTTCGCCTCGCCCATGCGCACCAGCGCGGGCGTCAGCGCCAGCATCATCGAGGTCTCGACCTCGCCCGCGTGCACGCCGAAGCGGTGCTCCCGGGCACTGAACTGCGCGTTCGCATCGCCCAGCGGCAGATTGAACCAGCTCACGCTGTAGACGATCAGGCCGTGCGCGGCGCGCAGTTCGCGCGCCACGATGTCCATCGCGCCCACATGGCCGCCGTGGGCGTTGAACAGCACCAGCTTCTTCACGCCGGCGCGCGCCACGCCCGCGCCGATCTCGTTCCACATGCGGATCAGCGTCTCGGCCGAGAAGGTGAGCGTGCCCGCGAAGCGCGCGTGCTCGGGGCTCAGGCCGATCTGCTGGGTGGGCAGGAACAGCGCCGGCAGTTCCGGCGGCAGCAGCGGCAGCGCGGCGGCCACGATGCCGTCGGCCAGCACGGTGTCCACGCCCAGCGGCAGGTGCGGGCCGTGCTGCTCGGTCGCGCCCAGCGGCAGCACCGCCACCGTGGTCGCCGCGTCGAGCGCGGCGAAGTCGCGCGTCGTCAACTGGGACCAGAAACGGGGCCAACGGGGCGAAGAGACCGGAAGTGCGTTCATGCCGCGATCTTAGGACGGGGCCATGGGCGGCGGATGGCGGCGCACAGGGCAACACTTGCATACAACTTGCCAACATCGGATGAATTGATCGCGAATCTGTTCACGATTAGTTCTCATCTTTCCCGATGTTCGGTCCTATTGTTTACAAATTGGCCTAGAGTCCCTTTTCACGAACTTTCCGCCACGGCTTGTCACGGCCCAGGAGAGTTCACGCAAAAGGGAGTAGCGTGTCCATCCATCCACAAAAAAATGGAGGCACCGTCGTTGCCGGGCGCAAAGTCGCGCCCTTCAAGGCATTGCCTCACCATCTCGCACGAGCCGTGCGGGGTTTGCCGCCGATCGTGTGCGTGCTGGTCTTCGGAAGCAGCACCGCGTACGCGGAATCCACTGTCGCGCCCTCGCCGGCCGCCCCCCTGGGCAGCGCGCTGGCGTATGACGCCTCGCAGCACGACGGCCTCATCGTCGCGCGCCGTGCCGGTCGCATCACGCCGGCCCAAGCCCTGCAGCAGCTGCGTCAATGGCTGGCGGCGCCCCTGGCCGATGAGCAGCGCCGGCGCGTGGCATCCGACGCCATCGCGATCGCGGTGGCCGAGGGCCAGTTCGCCGACGCGGTAGCCGTGGGCCGCCAGGTGCCGCCGGGCGAGCTGGGCGATTACGCGCTCGGCCCGCTGGCCGGTGCCGCGCGGCGCACGGGCGACATCGCCTTGCAAGGCGACACCGTCAAGGTCTGGCGCGCGCGCCAGCCGGCGGCCCGCGAACCGCGCATCCACGAAGCCTTCTGGCGACTGGCCAGCGGCGACACGGCGGGCGCGCAAACCCTCTACCGCGCACTCGCACAGCCCGCGCCCACCGAGGTCGCCGACCGCGTCGCGCTGCTCGACCTGCGCGCCGCGCTGGCGCGCGCCCAGGGCCAGCCGTTCCAGGCGCTCACGGCCTACGGCGAGATCACCGCGCTGCAACCCACGCGCCGCGATGCGCAGCGCGACGCCGACTTCCTGCTGGCCGAGTACGGCGGTGCCACCGCTGCATTCGAGGACGCGCAGGCGGTCGAACGCAAGCAGCCCGGCAGCCTCGCGCCACTGACGCTCGCGCTGCTCGAACAGCAGGCGCTGGCGCAGCAACTGCGCTGGGCCGTGAAGGCGCGCGACCAGCGCCTGGGCGCGGCGCGCGTCACCGACCTCGACAAGGTGCTGGCCGCCCAGAATGCCGCGCTGGCCCGGATCGACGCCGCACTCGCGCAGCCCGCCCCGCAGGACGCCGACACCTGGCGCACGCTGCGCACGCGGCTGCAGTCGGATCGCATGATGGCGCTGCTGGAGCGCGGCCGCCCCGCCGACACCATCGCGCTGTACGACAGCCTGCGTGCCGACGGCACCGCGCTGCCGCCCTACGCGCTCGGCACCGCCGCCCGCGCGCTGGCGCAGGAGCGCCGCTCGGTCGATGCCGTGCCGCTGTTCGAGAAAGCGGTCGTCGACCTGCCGATGCCCGACAGCCTGCATTTCGGCCTGGTCTACGCCTACCTGGACACCGGCCGCTTCGACGAGGCCGAGGCGCTGCTCCAGCGCATCGAAAGCGCCACGCCCGTGCTGATGCGGCTGGCACCGGAAGCCGGTCGCCCCAACGACCAGTTCTCCGAGGTCAGCGGCCTGGGTGCGCTGCTGCAGCTGTACGGCGACCGCCCGAAGATCGCGCAGCCGCGCTTCAACACGCTCACGCAGGAAGCCCCGCTCAACGCGGGCTACGCCTACGGCGCCGCGCTCACCGAGCGGCTGCGCGAGCACCCCGAGGCGGCCGTGGCGCGCTTCGAGGCGCTGAGCGCCGACCACCCCGACGACCTGAGCGTGCGCACCGGCCATGTCGAAGCGCTGCTCGACGCCGACGAATTCCGCGCGGCCCGCATCCGTGCCGAGTCGCTCGAGGCCGACGCACCCGACGCCGCCGAAGTGCGCGAGATGACGCGCAAGCGCCGCTCGCTGGTCGGCCCGCAGCTCGAGGTCGATGCCGAAGGTTCGCGCGGCGGCGGCACGCTGGCCAGCCGCGAATGGCGCGTCGACAGCCGGCTCAGCTCCGGCCTCATCGGCGATGCGTGGCGCGTGTTCTACGCGCAGACGCTGGGCCGCGGCTACACCTCCGAAGGCACGGCCCAGTGGGCGCGCGGTGGCCTCGGCGCGAGCTGGCAACAAGGCCGCTGGCTGGCCGAAGGTGTGCTGCAGCACGCGAACAGCGGGCGCTACCGCAACAGCGTGGCCGGCCGCGTCGACTACCGCGCCAGCGACGCCTGGCGCCTGTCGGCCACCTACGACGGCGACAGCAAGGAGCTGCCCTGGAAGGCGCGCGCCGTGCCCTTCGGCGCGCAGGCCATCGGCGCGCGCGAGTTCGGCGCCAGCGCGGCCTACGTCGTCAACGAGTCGCGCCGCTTCGACCTGCAATGGCGCCGGCTCGACTTCAGCGACGGCAACCTGCGCGACGGCCTCGACTTCGGCTGGCGCGAGCGCTGGGTCAGCACGCCGCGCTTCCAGATCGAGACGCGGCTGGGCGTCGATGCCAGCCGCAGCCGCCTGCAGGACGTGCGCTACTTCAGCCCCTCGCGCGACGCCAGCGCGCAACTGTCGGTGCGCGGCCAGTGGCTCACCTGGAAAAGCGACGACCGCCAGTTCTTCCAGGTGCTGGAGCTCGGCGGCGGCAGCTACCAGCAGGCCGGCTTCGGCAGCGGCCCGCTGTGGAACGTGCGCTACGAGCACCGCTGGGCCCTGGGCCAGAAGCTCACGCTGCGCTACGGCCTGACCTTCGGCAGCCACCCCTACGACGGCGTGCGCGAAAAACAGCGCGGCGTGTTCCTGAACCTTTCGATGCCCCTGCAGTGATGTCCGTGATGCAAGCCCCCACCTTCTTCCTCCGGCTGCGCGCGGCCCTGCTCGGGCTGCTGCTGGCGACGGCGTTGCCTGCACTGGCGGCGCCGGTGCTGCCCGCCGATCCCGACAACGGCGTCGACTTCCGCGTGATCTCGTTCCACGACGTGCGCCCCAACGTGCGCGCCAGCTTCGAGACCTCGCCCGACGAAACCGCCATCGACGAGCGCACGCTCGCCGAAGTGTTCGCCTGGCTGCGCCACAGCGGCTACCACCCGGTCAGCCTGCAGCAGATCATCGATGCGCGCAGCGGCGGCAAGCCACTGCCGTCGCAGCCCGTGCTGCTGACCTTCGACGACGGCTACCGCAGCGCCTACACGCACGTGTTCCCGCTGCTGCAGCGCTTCAACTACCCCGCGCTGTTCGCGCTCGTGACGAGCTGGCTCGAGGTGCCTGAAGGCCAGCCCGTGCACTGGGGCGACAAGCCCGCGCCGCGCGAGAACTTCCTGCTGTGGCGCGAAGCCGCCGAGATGGCGCGCTCGCCGCTGGTCGAGTTCGCGAGCCACACCGACGCGATGCACACCGGCATCCAGGCCAACCCGCAGGGCAACATGCTGCCCGCCGCGGCCACGCACCGCTACGACCCGAAGACCGGCCGCTACGAGGACGACGCCGCCTACCTGCGCCGCATCGAGACCGACCTGCGCCGCAGCCGCGAGCTGATCGAGAAGCGCACCGGCGCCACGGTGCGCGCCACCGTGTGGCCCTACGGCGCCTACAACACGCCCGCGCTGGAAGCCTCGGCGCGCGTGGGCATGCCGATCACCTTCACGCTCGACGACGGCGCGAACACCAAGGAGATTCCGCTCAACCGCATCCGCCGCGCGCTGGCCGCCTACGACAACGAGGCGCCCGACTACGTGCAGATGCTGCGCAGCCCGGTGGGCGGCGAGGTGCGCCCGATCAACCGCGTGATGCACGTCGACCTGGACTACGTGTACGACGCCGACCCTGCCCAGCAGGAGCGCAACCTCTCGGCGCTGATCGAGCGCGTCGCCGCCGTGCGCCCGCGCTCGGTGTTCCTGCAGGCCTATGCCGACCCCGACGGCGACGGCGTGGCCGACGCGCTGTACTTTCCCAACCGCCACCTGCCGATGCGCGCCGACCTGTTCGCCCGCGCCGCCTGGCAGTTGCGCAGCCGCACCGGCGTGAAGGTCTATGCGTGGATGCCCGTCACCGCCTACCGGCTGCCGGCGTCGAACCCGCTGGCCACGCACACGGTGCGCACGCTCAAGGGCGACGCGCCGGCCGACCGCTACCACCGGCTCTCGCCCTTCGACCCGGCCGTGCGCACGCTGGTCGGCGACCTGTACGAAGACCTGGGCCGCCACACCTTCTTCGAAGGCCTGCTGTTCCACGACGACGCCATGCTCTCGGACGACGAGGACGCCAGCCCCGCCGCGCTCGACACCTACCGCCGCTGGGGCCTGCCGGCCGACGTGGCCGCGCTGCGCGCCGACCCCGCGCTCATGGCCCGCTGGACCGCCGCCAAGACCCGCTACCTGATCGACTTCACGCACGAACTCGCGGCGCGCGTGGGCACCTGGCGCCCCGCGCTGGAAACGGCGCGCAACCTCTACGCGCGGCCGGTGCTCGAACCCGCGGCCGAGCAATGGTTTGCCCAAAACTATGAAGCCTCGCTTGCTGCCTACGACTACGTCGGCCTGATGGCCATGCCGCGCATGGAGCAGGAGGCCCGCACCCCGGCCGACAGCGACGCCTGGCTGGGCCGTCTGGCGCAGCGCGCGGCCGCCACGCCGCACGGCCTGGACCGCACCGTGTTCGAGCTGCAGGCACGCGACTGGCGCACCGGGAAACCCGTGGCCGACGCCGAGCTCACGCGCCAGTGGACCCTGCTGCAACGCGCCGGCGTGCGCCACCTGGGCTACTACCCCGACGACTTCCTGAACAACCAGCCCTCGCTGGAGACCGTGCGCCGCGCGATCTCGGTGCGTTCGCTGCTGTCGCGCGCCCCCCGGCGCAACCACGACGCCGCCACGCTGCCGCCTGAAGGAGGGAAGCCCCGATGAACACGCTCCAGATGCTGGTGGACCTGATTCCGCCGGTGCTCTTCGGCTTCGTCTTCTACTACCCGTTCTTCATGGCGTGGGTGTGGATCGCGGGCGGCCTTTCGCATGCGTGGTCGTTCGAGCGCAAGCGCGACGTCGAGATCGACCCGCTGCCGCTGCTGCCCTCGCAGCCGCTCGTGACCGTGGTCGTGCCCTGCTTCAACGAGGCGCCGCACCTGCGCGAAGTGATCGAGCAGCTCATGCGCACGCGCTACCCGAACTACGAGGTGATCGCCGTCAACGACGGCAGCACCGACGGCACCGGCGAGCTGCTCGACGAGATGACGCTGGAGTTCAGCCGCCTGCGCGTGATCCACAACGCCAGCAACCAGGGCAAGGCCGTGGGCCTGAACACCGCCTGCCAGCTGGCGCGCGGCGAGTACATCCTGGGCATCGACGGCGACGCGCTGGTCGACCCCAACGCCATTGCGTGGATGCTCAAGCGCATGCTGGCCTCGGATCGCATCGGCGCCGTCACCGGCAACCCGCGCATCCGCACGCGCACCACGCTGCTGGGGCGCATGCAGGTGGGCGAGTTCTCGTCGATCATCGGCCTCATCAAGCGCTCGCAGCAGCTCATCGGCACGCTGTTCACGGTGTCGGGCGTGCTGGCCATGTTCCGCCGCCGCGCCGTGCTCGAAGTGGGCTTCTGGAGCCCCGACGTGCTCACCGAGGACATCGACATGAGCTGGAAGCTCCAGCTCGCCGGCTGGCGCCTGCGCTTCGAGCCGCGCGCGCTATGCTGGATCCTCATGCCCGAGACCCTGCGCGGCCTGTGGAAGCAGCGCCTGCGCTGGGCCGTCGGCGGCATCCAGACCATGCTGCGCATCACGCCGTCCATCCTGCGCCTGCGCAGCTGGCGCCTGTGGCTCATCTACAGCGAGTACATGGTGAGCGTGGTGTGGGCCTATGCGATGGCGCTGGTGCTGCTGATCAGCTTCATCCGCCCCTTCCTGCCGCACGAGTCGGCCTGGCATTCGGCGCTGCTGCCGCACTGGCAGGGCACGCTGCTGGCCATGACCTGCATCCTGCAGATGCTGCTGAGCCTGTGGATCGACCGTCGCTACGACCGCGACCTCATGCGCTATTTCGCCGGAACGATCTGGTACCCGATCGCGTTCTGGACGATCACGATGGCCACCACGGTGGTCGCCCTTCCCAACGCTCTGATGCGTCGTCGCGGCAAGCGCGCGGTGTGGACGAGCCCTGACCGAGGAGTTTCTTCTGATGCATCCTGAGAACCCGCTCTCTTCGCCGGCGCTGCACGAAGCCCCGCCGCCCCGCACCCGTTCGTGGGGCCAACCCGCGGTGGACGAACCCATCATCGACGCCGCGCGCATCCCGCTGCACGCCTTCGGCAACGGCCGTTCGCCGGCACGCACGCTGGCCATGTACCTGTGGCTGCGCGTGCTGCGGCCCGCGATCACCGTCGCGATCTGGTTCTGCGCCATCTGGTACGCCTGGCCCTACGTGATGGGTGCGCGCTCCCAGCCCGAGGTGCTTCAGCTGCTGGGCCTGTACGCCATCGTCATCGGCGTGATCCTCGCCTCGATGCTGATCATGGGCCCGCTGCGCCGCCGCCAGCACCGCAGCGAGACGCCGCCGGAGAAGGAACAGTCGTCGCTGTTCGCGCTGGCGTCGTACATCGAGGTCGCGCCCGCGCGCCTGTCGACCTGGCAGCGCACGCGCCAGCTGCTGGCGCACCACGATCACCACGGCCAGCTGCGCGACGCCACCGACACCGCGCCGGCCGCGCTGGAAGAAGAAACGCCAGCAAAGCGCCGCAAGGCCTGACGCGCAGAGGCAACCGACGCGGCCTTTTCGGCCGCGTCGCTGCAGGGGTTTCGGGGCGGTGATTCAATCGCGCGGCGGCAGCGCCGCAGACAGATTCACCTTCTTCCAAGGACCCCCGACATGGATCTCGAGCTCCAGGACCAGCACGTTCTCATCACCGGCGGCAGCAAGGGCATCGGCCTGGCCTGCGCGCTGGGCTTCCTGCGCGAAGGCGCGCGCGTGAGCCTGGTCTCGCGCGACCTGCAGAACCTGCAACAGGGCCAGCAGTCGCTGCTCGCCGCGTTCCCGCAAGCCGAAGGCCGCGTCAGCCTGCACGCCGCCGACCTCAAGAACCCCGCCAGTGCCGTCGCCGCCCTCGACGCCGCCGAGCAGGCCTTCGGCCCCGTCGACGTGCTCGTCAACTCGGCAGGCGCCGCGCGCCGCACCCCGCCCGACGAGCTCACGCCCGCTGCGTGGCACGACGCGATGGACGCCAAGTACTTCACCTACATCCACATGATCGACCCGGTCGTGAAGCGCATGGGTCAGCGCGGTCGCGGCGCGATCGTCAATGTGATCGGCCAGGGCGGCAAGGTTGCGAGCCCGGTCCACATGGCCGGCGGTGCGGCCAACGCTGCGCTCATGCTCGTGAGCGCCGGCATGGCCGCCGCCTATGCCGCCAAAGGCGTGCGCGTGAACGCCGTGAACCCCGGCCTCACGCTGACCGCGCGGCTGCAGGAAGGCATGAAGGCCGACGCGAAGCTGCAGGGCATCGACACCGACGAAGCGTTGGAGCGCGCCACTGCGCGCCTGCCGCTGGGGCGCATCGCGACGCCCGAGGAAGTCGCCAACACCGTGCTCTTCCTGGCGTCGCCGAAGGCAAGCTATGTGACCGGCGCGATCGTGGCGATGGATGGCGCCGTGACCCCGATGATCTGACGAGGGACAACAGGGGGAGCGAACGCAGTGATGCGATCCCCCCAAGGCCGAGCGCAGCGACGGCCCGACCATTCCCCCTCCCCTCTGGCCGCGCCGAGGAGCGCAGCGTTTCGCGGATCAGGGCTCGCCCTTGTTTGAGCGAAGCGAGTTTGGGCGAGACCCCGCGAAACGCGAGCACCGCAGGTTGCCCGCAGCGAAGCGGAGGGACGCGGACAGTGGGGTCGCCTTTCTTTGCTTACTTTCTTTGGCGAAGCAAAGAAAGTGAGTCGCCCGCCGGGGCGAGACCCGGCCCCGGAAACCAAACCCTCAGCCCAAAGCCAACAACCCCTCGAACTTCAACGCCAGGAAATCCACAAACCCCCGAACCCGAGCCGGCACAAACCGCCCACTGGGCAACAGCGCATGCAACGGATAAGGCTCGGTGTCCCAATCCGGCAGCAACCGCACAAGACGGCCCTCACGAATATCGCTGCGCACATCCAAAGCAGACTTCAGCGAAATCCCATACCCCGCCACCGTCCACTCCCGCGCCAGCGAAGCATCATCCACACTGCGATCCCCATTCACCCGCACCTCCGTCCACTGCCCCAACTGCGCAAACCGCCACACCCGGTGCCTTCGCCCACTCCGGTTGAACGTCAGGCAGTTGTGCTGCAGCAAATCCTGCGGAACCCGAGGCAAGGGATGCCGACGCAGATAGTCCGGTGAAGCCGTCAGCACAGGGTTCGTCAGCGCAAACGCCCGCGCCACCAGCCGCGAATCGGCCAGCGCCCCGTAGCGCAGCGCGACGTCCACCTCGTCCCGCATCACGTCCAGCGGCCGATCCCCGACAGACAGCGACAACTGCACCCCCGGATGCAACGCCAGGAACTCGTCGAACCAAGGCAGCAAGGTGCTGCGCGTGAGGTCCGACGGCGAGGCCACCCGCAAGGTACCGACAAGTTCGCCGCGATCCGCAGTGACCAGCGACTCCCCTTCATCCAACAGTTCAAAAGCACGCACCGCGTAGTCAAGCAGCGTCTGCCCCTGCGGCGTCAGCCGCATCGCCCGCGTCGACCGCTCGAACAGCCGCGCCCCCAACTGCGCCTCCAGCCGCTTCAACGTCGCACTGGCCGCCGCCGGCGTGATCCCCAGCGCATGCCCCGCCGCCGTCAACGTGCCGCCACGCGCCGTCTGCACGAGCACCTGCAGGTCCGATATATTTTCAATCTTCATTTGAAAGTGTTGGTGATTCAGGCCACCTTATCAAACAAACGTTGTCATCCTACAGTCCAGCCATCGTTCCAGAAAGAAGGTCTCTTCCCATGAAAGCCGTCGGCTACCACCAGCCTCTCCCCATCGACAACCCCGAATCGCTGCAGGACATCGAACTCCCCGCCCCCGTGCCCGGCGCGCGCGACCTGCTGGTGCGCGTGAAGGCCGTGTCGGTCAACCCGGTCGACACCAAAGTCCGCAAGAACGCCGCCCCCGAAGCCGGCCAGGCCAAGGTGCTGGGCTGGGACGCGGTCGGCACCGTCGAAGCCATCGGCAGCGGCGTGCAGGACTTCAAGGTCGGCGACCGCGTGTACTACGCCGGCTCCATCATTCGCCCCGGCGCCAATTCGGAGCTGCACGCGGTCGACGAGCGCATCGCCGCCCTCGCCCCGAAGAGCCTCGACGACGCGCAAGCCGCCGCCTTGCCGCTGACCACCATCACCGCCTACGAATTGCTGTTCGACCGCCTCCAGGTGCCCAAGGACGGCGGCGAAGGCCAGACGCTGCTGATCACGGGCGGCGCAGGCGGCGTGGGCTCCATCCTCATCCAGCTCGCGAGCCAGCTCACGAAGCTGCGCGTCGTCGCCACCGCCTCGCGCGCCGAAACGCGCGCCTGGTGCCTGGCACTGGGCGCGCACGTCGTCATCGACCATTCGAAGCCGCTCGCCGCCGAACTGAAGGCCGCCGGCATCGATGAAGTCGACATGGTCGCCAGCCTCACGCAGACCGACCAGCACTACGCGCAGCTCATCGAAAGCCTCAAGCCCCAGGGCCAGCTCGCGGTGATCGACGACATGAAGGTGCTCGACGCGATGCCGCTGAAGACCAAGTGCATCTCGCTGCACTGGGAGATGATGTTCACGCGCTCGCGCTTCACCACGCCCGACATCGCCGAGCAGGGCAAGCTGCTGGCCGAAGTGGCCGCGCTGGTCGACGCGGGCCGCATCCGCACCACGGCGAATGCGAGCTTCGGCACCATCAACGCAGCGAATTTGAAGAAGGCGCATGCGCTCATCGAGAGCGGCAAGGCGCAGGGCAAGGTGGTGCTGGCCGGGTTCTGATTTGCGCACAATCGGTCGCATGACCGAAGAAAGCACACATCCGCCCCTCATCGAATTCGAGACCCCGCGCCTGCGGGTGCGCCAATGGCGCGAGAGCGATCTCGCGCCATTTTTCGCGCTGGCCTGCGACCCGCAGGTGATGGAGTTCCTGCTGCCCTTGCCCACGCGCGCCGAGAGCGACGCCGCGGCCCACCGTGCCCAGGCGCTCATCGCGCAGAAGGGCTGGGGCTTCTGGGCCGTCGAGCGCAAGGACACCGGCGAGTTCATCGGCTTCACCGGCCTGAACGTGCCGATGGCCACGCTGCCTTTCTCGCCCTGCGTGGAGATCGGCTGGCGCCTGTCGCGCGCCAGCTGGGGCCAGGGCTTCGCGACGGAGGCCGCGCGCGGCGCGCTGCAGGTCGGTTTCGAACGGCTCGGGCTCGGCGAGATCGTGGCGTTCACCGCCAACGGCAACCTGCGCTCGGCCGCCGTGATGGCGCGCCTGGGCATGCACGAGGACGTGGCCGGTGCCTTCGAGCATCCGGCAGTGCCCGAAGGCGATGCGCTGCGCGGCCACCGGCTGTTTCGCATCGACCGCGCGGCATGGCAGGCCGCGCAGCGCGCCTCAGAATGAATGCAGCAGCAGTGCGGCGCCCGACACGATCGCGAAGACCTGCACGAAGATGCGCAGCACGCGGCCGTTGATGCGCCGATGCACCACGCGGCTGAGCACCGCGCCCACGACGAGCGCGGGCAACAGCAGGGCCGCGGCATAGAGCTGTGAGCCGTCGATGCGCCCCGCCGCCATCAGCGTGGCCAGCGACACCAGCTCGCCGACCAGGAAGCACAGCGCGATGGTCGAGCGCATGGTGGGCGCCGGCTGGTGCTGGTAGACCAGCGCCAGCGGCGGCCCGCCGATGCCGGTCGCGGTTTCGGTGACGCCGGTCACGAGCCCCGCCGCCACGAAGGCGGTGCGGCCCGGCGAGAAGGCCGGCATCATCAACGTGACCAGCGCCGCCGCGATGGTCGAGGCGCCAACGAACAGCGACAGGTGGCTCGCGCTCAGCGCCGCCAGCACCCACAGGCCGCCGACGGTGCCGAGCAGGCGCCCGCCGGTGATCCAGCTGGCGCCGGTGCGGTCGATGGCACCGCGCTCGCGCCACATCACGTAGAAGTTCAGCGGCAGCATCAGCACCAGCACGCACACGGGCAGCAGGTCGGGGCGCACGATGCCGATCACCGGCGCGGCGATGAGCGCAAAGCCGACGCCGGTCGCGCCCTGCACGAAGGCGGCGAACAGCACGGCGAGCGAGACGAGGACAAGGTGTTGCGCGCTCACTGCGAGTGCCGCTCCGAGGCCAGGCGGCGGTGCGCGGCGGCCGGGGGATGCAGGCGCACGATGGGCGCGCGGTCCATGGCCGCGTGGGCGACGCGCGCCAGCTGCCGCTGCAGCGCGCGCGCATCCCAGTCGGGCGGCCAGCCTTCCCACAGGCGCAGGCGTCCGTCGACGAACACGGCCACGATCTGGTCGCGGTTGCCCAGGCGCACGAGGTCCCACGTGAGGTCGACGGAGGTGCACATCTCGGGCGTGTCGACATCGACGATGAGGAAGTCGGCCGCCTTGCCCACGGCGATCTCGCCCGTGAGGTGGCCCAGGCCCACGGCGCGCGCGCCTTCGTGCGTCGCGTGGTCGAACCAGGTCCAGCCGCCGCCGCTGGACGCATCGCCGATGGCCATGCCGAAGGCCAGCTTCTGCGCGGCCTCGGCCGCGTCCATCAGGCGGAAGGCGTCGCTGCGCGTGGCGTCGGTGCCCAGGCCGAAGCGGATGCCCAGCGCGGCCATCAGGTTCGCGGGCGCCACGGCGTTGCCCTTCCACTGGCTGGCGACGGGGTTGTAGCTCACGGCGGTGTCGGTGTCGCGCAGCACCATGAGTTCCGAAGGCGTGACCAGCGTGCCGTGCGCAATGAGCACCTGCGGGCCGAGCGCGCCCAGGTGCGCCAGCAGCTCCAGCGGCCGCTTGCCGCGCTGCACCACCGAGCGCTCGACCGAGGCGAGGTGTTCGTTGACGTGCGTCTGGAACACGGTGCGCGCCTCGGCGCACAGGGCCGACACGGCGACCAGCATCTCGTCGGACGCCGCCTCGGGCACCGAGATGGCGAGCGAGGGATGCACCAGCGGCGCGTCCGACCACTGCTGCAGGAACTGCGCGGCATGCGACTGGATCGCCTGCCGTTCGGCGGCGCTGCTGTCGTTGCCGCCGTCGTTGCAGATCAGTCCCAGCACGCAGCGCAGCCCGGCCTCCTGCACGGCGGCGGCCACGGCGCCGATGTCGCCCGGCGCGCGCGTGCCCGCGTCGCACACGGTGGTGAAGCCGCCGCGCAGCGATTCGAGCGCCGCGAGCTTGGAGGCCATGTAGACGAACTCGTCGTCCAGGCTCGACTCGAGCGGCACCCACACGCGTCGGAAGATCTCGGACGGCTCGCCATAGGCCAGCGACTTGCCGAAGGACTGCGTGAGGTGGTGGTGCGCATCGATCATGCCGGGCATCAGCAGCTTGCCGGGCAGGTGCAGCGGCGTGAGCTGCGGGTGGCGGGCGATGAGCGCGTCGGCGGGGCCGACCTCGCGGAAACGGCCGCCTTCGATGCGCACGGCATGGCCGGTGGCGGGGCCGTCGCGCAGCATCAGGTGGTCGGGAACGAGCAGCAGCTCGTCGGCCGCGAAGTGCGCGGCATCGAGTTCAGGAGACATGGTGAAAAGAGAGAACAGGAAAAGAAAGGGAGAGGCGCGCGTCGCTCATTGCGGCGCCGGTGCGATGGCCGGGCTGTCCGCCGGCACGCGGTTGAACACCAGGTTGAGCACCACCGCCGTGAGCGAGCCCATGGCCAGGCCGTTGCCCAGCACCAGTTGCAGCGTGTCGGGAAAGCGGCTGTACAGGCCCGGCACGACGATGGGCAGCAGGCCCATGGTCAGCGCGCCGGCCAGCACGAACATGTTGCCGCGCTCGTGCAGGTCGACCTTGCGCAGCATGTCGATGCCCATGGTGCCGATGATCGCGAACACCACCATCGCGGTGCCGCCGACCACGGCCGACGGAATGGCGCTGGCCAGCCGGCCCAGCGGCGCCGACAGCGCGATGAGGATCAGGATCACGCCGGCCGCGGCCGTCACGTAGCGCGAGCGCACGTTGGTGGCGCGCACGATGCCGATGTTCTCGCCGCTGGTGATGATCATCGAGGTGCCGAAGAGGCCCCCCGCCAGCGACACCAGCGCGTCGCCGCGGATGGTGCGCGGCACCACGTCGCGCGCATCGATCTTGCGGCCCACCACCTCGGCCACCGCCACGGTCTGCCCCGTGGCCTCGACCATCGAGATGATGCTGAAGATGAGCAGCGGCACGGCCGCCACCAGGTCGAAGCGCGGCATGCCGAAGGGCAGCAGCGTCGGCGCGCTCCAGAAGGGGCCGGCCGCCACGCTGCTGAAATCCATCAACCCGCAGGCCGCGGCCAGCACCGTGCCGGCCAGAAGGCCCAGCAGCACCGCGAGCTGGCCGAGCGTGCCCTTGAACACGCGCGCGAACAGCACGGTGAAGCCGATGGTCGCCAGCGCCAGCCCGATGTTCACCGGGTCGGCAAAGGTGGACGTGCCGGCCTTGCCCGCGATGATGCCGCCGTACACCTTCACGAGGTTGATCGACACCAGCAGCAGCAAGGTGCCGATGACGATCTTCGGAAAGTAGCGCAGGCAGCGCGCGAACACCGGCAGCACCAGGAAGTAGAAGAGCGCCGTGAGGATCACCGCGCCCGAGGCGGTCTGCAGGTCGCGCTGCTGGGCGATGGTCACGAACATCACGATGGGCGCACCGCCCGGCACCATCACGAAGGGCAGGCGCGCGCCGAACTTCCACGGCCCGAACGACTGCAGCAGGGTGCCCACGCCGCACAGCAGGAAGGTGGCGCTGATCAGGTTGACCGTGAGCGCGGACTCCAGCCCCAGCGCCTTGGCCACGAGGAACACCGAGGTGATCGGCACGGCCGCCATCACCAGCACGTGCTGCAGGCCGAACAGCAGCAGTTGCGACAGGGGCAGCACCGCATCGACCGGGGCGATGGCGGAAGGCGCGCCGACAGGCGCGACCGGGGGCACAGCAGAGGCATCGGGCACACGGGACATCATGGAATCCTTGAACCGGGACCGCGCCCAAATCGATTTGGGCGCACTGGCAAAAAAAGCCGCCGAAGCGGGTGAAGTACATTCCGTGGCATGGCGCCCCAAAACGATTTGGGAATTGAATCACCGCTTTTCGAAAAGGTCAACGGGATGAGCACCAATCCATCGCCGCGGGCAAACATCAAGGACGTGGCGCGCGAAGCGGGCGTGTCGCCGACCACCGTCTCGCACGCGCTCAACGCCCGGGGCCAGGTCGACGCGGAAACGCGCGCGCGCGTCGAGCAGGCGGCGCTGAAGCTGGGCTACCGGCCCAACCGCAATGCGCAGCGGCTGCGCACGGGCGAGGCGCACATGATCGTGCTGCTGTCGTCGATGCCGTTCGCGGTGGCCGGCGGCCCGTCGCGCCTGGGCTTCCTGATGGAGGTGGCGGCCGTGGCGGCCGCCGCGGCGCTCGACCGCCGGCTGGCGCTGGTGCTGGCGCCGCCGATGGAAACCGGGCGCGTGCCGATGGAGCTGCTCGACGTTGATGGCGCGCTGGTCATCGAGCCCTCGGCGGGCGACCCCAACCTGGCGTATCTGCTGCGGCGCGGCCTGCCGGTGGTGGCCATCGGCAAGCCGGCCGAGGAAGCGGCCGACGGGCCGGCGATGCCGCCCTTTGTCGACATCCACTCGGGCCGGACCACGCGCCTGCTGCTCGAGCACCTGCACGACCAGGGCGCGCGCAAGGTCGCGATGATCCTCGGCTCAGCCGCGCGCAATTCCTATGTGGAAGGCCAGGCGGCCTACCAGGCCTTCGCCGCCGCGCGCGGGCAGGCACCGCTGCTGTCGCTGGTCGACGAGGCCGAGGGCGAGAACGGGGGCCGGCAGGCGGCGCTGGCGCTGCTGGCGGCGCACCCCGACATCGACGCCTTCTGCGTGCCGGTCGACGCGTTCGCCTCCGGCGCGGTGACGGCGGTGCGCGAATCGGGCCGGCGCATTCCCGAGGACGTGATGGTCGCCACGCGCTACGACGGCCTGCGCGCGCGCACCTGCGTGCCGCCGCTCACGGCCGTCGACCTGCACCTGGACGAGGTGGCGCAGCAGGCGATTGCGCTGCTGTTCGACCACCTGCGCGGCGACACGAGCCGGCGCCGCGTCGACGGGCCGGCGGCCCAGCTGGTGCCGCGCCTGTCGTCGGCACGCCGGGGCTGATCGCGCTTCAGTTCGGCTTGCTGCGCGACACGCGCCACACCGCGTTGCCCACATCGTCCGCCACCAGCAGCGCGCCGCCCTTGTCCAGCGCCACGCCCACCGGCCGGCCGTGGGCCTTTTCGTCGGCGCTCAGGAAGCCCGTGAGAACGTCGACCGGCGGCCCGCTCGGCTTGCCGCCGATGAAGGGCACGAACACCACCTTGTAGCCCGACTTGGGCTTGCGGTTCCACGAGCCGTGCTCGCCGATGAAGGCGCCGTTCGCGAACTCGGGCGGCATGCCGCGCGCGTGCGAGAACACCAGGCCCAGCGGCGCGACGTGCGCGCCCAGCGCGTAGTCGGGCGCCAGCGCCTTGGCCACGCGCTCGGGCTGTTGCGGCGTGACGCGCGCATCGACCACGCCGCCCCAGTAGCTCCACGGCCAGCCGTAGAAGGCGCCGTCTTTCACCGAGGTGAGGTAGTCGGGCACGAGGTCGCTGCCGATCTCGTCGCGCTCGTTCACCACGGTCCACAGCACGTTCGTCTCGGGCTCCCAGCCCAGGCCGTTGGGGTTGCGCAGGCCGCTGGCGAACAGGCGCTTCTCGCCGCTCTTCGCATCGACCTCCCAGATCGCGGCGCGGCCCTCTTCGGCCGCCATGCCGTTCTCGCCGATGTTGCTGTTGGAGCCGACCGTGACGTACAGCTTGCTGCCGTCGGCGCTGGCGATGACGTTCTTGGTCCAGTGGTGGTTGAGGCCGGCGGGCAGCGCCGTCACCACGGTGGGCGTGGCGCTGACCGAGGTCTGGCCCTCGGTGTAGGGCACCTTCACGAGCGCGTCGGCGTTGGCGATGAAGAGCTCGTTGCCGACCAGCGCCATGCCGTAGGGCGAGCTGAGGTTCGCCAGGAACACCTGCTTCACCTCGGCCAGGCCGTCGCCGTCGGCGTCGCGCAGCAAGGTGATGCGGTTGGCGCTGGGCACGCCGGCGCCCGCGCGGCCCATGACCTTGCCCATGACCCAGTTGCGCACCTTGGCGACCGGGCCGCCGGCGCCGCTGCCTTCGGGCTTGGGCGGCTTGTTGCTCTCGGCCACCAGCACGTCGCCGTTGGGCAGGGTGTAGACCCAGCGCGGGTGGTCCAGCCCGCGCGCCAGCGCCGTCACGCGCAGGCCTTCGGCGGGGGTGGGCGCGGCAGTGTCGGTCCAGCCGACGGCGGGCGCCACGTTGACGGTGGGGATCAGCGTCTTGTTCGGATCGGCCAGCTGCGGCCGGGGGCCGGTCGTGAGCTCGGGCGCGAGCTTGGCGGTCTCGCCGCAGCCGGCGACGAGCAGCACGGCGGCCACGGCCGCTGCGGACAAGGCGAGGCGGACGGGAAGGTGCGGCGATGCGTTCATGCGGATTCCTTGCGCGGCAGGCGGCCGCAGACCGCCGGATCATGCGCAATCGCACGGCGCGGGCGTGTCGGTCGTGGGCGCTTTCCGGCGTGCGCGCACCTCCTTCGCGCATCGTCGCTACCATCGCCGCATGACCGACGACCTGTTCCGCGCCGACGCCTACCTGCGCACCTGTGAAGCCCGCATCCTGCGCATCGACGACACCGGCATCGTGCTGGACCGCACCGTGTTCTATCCGCTGGGCGGCGGGCAGGCCGGCGATGCCGGCGCGCTGGTGCTCGCCGACGGCCGCGAAATCGCCATCGCCGACACCCGCAAGGCCAAGGACGCCGAGGGCCAGCCGACCGCCGAATTCGTCCACGTGCCCGCGCCCGACCAGGCCGAGCTGCTGGCCGCGCTGGCGCCCGGCGACACTGTCACCGCCCGCCTCGACTGGGAGCGCCGCCACCGGCTGATGCGCTTCCACACCGCCAGCCACCTGCTGTGCCACCTCGTGCCGGTGCCGGTGAACGGCTGCTCGATCACGCCCGAGTACGCGCGCATCGACTTCCACATCACCGACCCGCTCGACAAGGAAACGCTCACCGCCGGCCTCGCGAAGCTGGTCGAGGCCGCCCACCCGCTGACCGTGGGCGCCATCAGCGACGCCGAGCTCGACGCCAACCCCGCGCTGGTCAAGAGCATGAGCGTGCAGCCGCCGCGCGGCACGGGCACGGTGCGCACCATCCGCATCGGCGGTACGGGCGAAGACGGCGGCGCGCCGTCGATCGACTTCCAGCCCTGCGGCGGCACGCACGTGGCCAACACGGCGGAAATCGGCGCCATGGTCGTCACGAAGATCGAGAAGAAGAGCGCGACCACCCGGCGCGTGGTCCTGGGCTGGCCCTCGGCCACCGCGGCCTGAGCCTCGGGAAAGACCCGGCCCCCAGGAACTTCGCCCCGCCCTCTGGCTCCGACTGACCGGCATGACCTTTTCGCGCATCTCTTTCGCTACTTTTCTGATAGCTACCGCCGCAGCCTGCATGCCGGCTGCGGCCCAGCTGGCCCCGAAGACCGGGGCCGTGGTCACCACCCCCCACGTGCGCGCCGAACTGGTCGCCCATGCGCCCCAGGGCGTGGCGCCCGGCGCGCCGGTCTGGCTCGGACTGCAGATCACCCACCAGCCCGAGTGGCATACCTACTGGAAGAACGCCGGCGACTCGGGCCTTCCGACGGAATTGAAGTGGACGCTGCCCGCCGGCGTCTCGACCGGCGAGATCGCCTGGCCGGTGCCCAAGAAGATCCCGGTTGGCACGCTCGCCAACTACGGCTACGAGAACACCGTGCTGCTGCCGGTGCCGCTCGAGGTCTCCACGCTCTACAAGCCCGACGCGGCGCTCACCGGCGGCTCGCCGGCCATGGACATCAAGCTGCAGGCCTCCTGGCTGGTCTGCCGCAAGGAATGCATTCCTGAAGAGGGCGAGTTCACGCTCTCGCTGCCCACGCGCGGCTCGACCGCGCTGAACAAGGCGGCCTTCGACACCGCGCAGGCCGCGCAGCCGGAGCCGCTGGGCGCGCCCGGCACCATCGCCGTCGAGGGCCAGCAACTGAAGGTGCGCCTGGACGGCCTGCCCGCCGCCGTGCGCGGCAAGACGCTCGAGTTCTTCCCCGAAACGCCCGAGGTGATCCGCACCGCGGCCGTGTCCGGCAAGGACTGGACACAGACCTGGGACGGCGCGACCTGGACCGCCACCGTGCCGCTGGCCGACCAGCGCAGCGAAAGCCCCACCGCCATGCCGGTGGTGGTGGCGCTGGCCGAGGCCGACCGCCAGGCCGGCCAGCCCGTGGCCTGGCGCGCCGAGGCGCCGGTGTCGGGCACCTGGCCCGCCGCCACCGCCGCACCGCGCGCCGCCGAGGTGTCGCCCGCGCTGCAGGCGGCGCTGGCAGCCAACGCGGCCCAGGCGGCGACCCCTGCTGCCGCTGCGCAGGCCCAGCCCGCCGGCACCTTCATCGTCGCCCTGCTCGGTGCGCTGCTCGGTGGCCTGCTGCTCAACCTGATGCCCTGCGTGTTCCCGATCCTCGCGATCAAGGTGCTGGGCTTCGCGCGCCAGGCCGGCAACGCCAGCGCGCACCGCAAGGCGGGGCTGGCCTACACGGGCGGCGTGATGCTGTCGTTCCTCGCGCTGGGCGGCGCCATGCTGGCGCTGCGCGCGGCCGGCGCGCAGCTCGGCTGGGGCTTCCAGCTGCAGTCGCCCGACGTGGTGGCGGCGCTGGCGGCGCTCTTCACCCTGCTCGGCCTGAACCTGGCCGGCGTGTTCGAGTTCGGCCGCGCGGCGCCGCAGTCGGTGTGCAGCGCGCAGGCCAAGCACCCGCTGGCCAACGACTTCCTCTCCGGCGTGCTCGCCGTGGTGATCGCCTCGCCCTGCACCGCGCCGTTCATGGGCGCCTCGCTGGGCTTTGCCATCGGCCTGCCGGCGGCCCAGGCGCTGCTGCTGTTCGCGGCGCTGGGCCTGGGCCTGGCGCTGCCCTACCTGGTGGCGGGCTTCGTGCCGGCCGTGGCGCGCCTGCTGCCCAAGCCGGGCCCGTGGATGCACACGCTGCGCCGCCTGCTCGCCTTCCCGATGTTCGCGACCGTGGCCTGGCTGGTCTGGGTGCTGGGCCAGCAAAGCGGCATCGACGGCGCAGGCACGCTGCTCGCGTTGTTGGTGTGCCTGGCCGCCGTGGTGTGGGCGCTCACGCTGACCGGACGCACGCGCGTCGTCATCGCCACCGTGATGATCGCCTTCACCGCCGTGCTGGCCGGCACCATCGGCCGCAACATCGTGCAGGTGCCTGAACCGACTGCGAAGCTGGCCTCGGCAGCACCGAACGACGGCGAGCGCTGGCAGCCGTGGTCGGCCCAGCGCGTGAGCGACATGGCGGCCGCGGGCCGGCCCGTGTTCATCGACTTCACCGCCGCCTGGTGCGTGACCTGCCAGTACAACAAGAAGAGCACGCTGGCCGACGCCGAGGTGCTCGCCGACTTCGACACGAAGCAGGTCGCCATGCTGCGCGCCGACTGGACCCGTCGCGACCCCGCCATCACCGCCGCGCTCACCGCGCTGGGCCGCAGCGGCGTGCCGGTGTACGTGCTGCAGGCACCGGGCAAGGCGCCCGTCGTGCTGACCGAAATCCTCAGCAAAGACGAGGTGCGCGCCGCGTTGGCAGCGCTTTGAGCGCCGATGCGGTGAATTGAAACAAGATGACAACGCCGCTGTCATGGGTTGTCACACGCACTTGAAGAAACCGTTCTAAGCTGCAGTTGTTGTTTGGAATTTTGTTTTTTGGAGTTCAAGCTGGCCATGACGCTCTCGCCCACTGTCGACTCACGCTCCCTTCGCGCCGCGCGCCAGGCACGCGCCGCCCTCAGCCGCGCTTCCCGCCGCGCCGTCGTGGCCGCCGCCGTCGCGCTGGGCGCCACCTTTCTCATGGGCACCAACGCCTTCGCCGCGCCCGCCGTGGGCCAGCAGGCGCCCGACTTCGTGGCCGTCGACACCACCGGCGCCAAGCACAAGCTGTCTGACTTCGCGGGCAAGTTCGTGGTGCTCGAATGGACCAACCCCGGCTGCCCCTTCGTGCGCAAGCACTACGGCAGCGGCAACATGCCGGCCACGCAGAAGGCCGCCACCGACAAGGGCGTGGTCTGGCTCGCCATCAACTCCACCGAACGCGCCGCCAGCGACTACCTGAAGGCCGACGCACTCGACGCCTGGATGAAGTCGCAGAAGGCCTCGCCCACCGCCGTGCTGATGGACGAAGACGGCGTGATCGGCCAGGTCTACGGCGCGCGCACCACGCCCCACATCTTCATCATCGATCCCAAGGGCACGCTGGTGTATGCCGGCGGCATCGACAGCATCGCCTCGGCCCGTGTGGACGACATCAAGACCGCCACCAACTACGTGAACCAGGCGCTGGGCGAAGTGACCGGCGGAAAACCGGTGTCGATGGCGAGCACGCGGCCGTACGGGTGTTCGATCAAGTACAAGAGTTGAGCGTGCCGCACGCGCGCCGCCGGCCTGCGCGGCGCGCTGCATTGACAGCTACCTGACTCCCCTCGTCAGGTGCAGGTCGGGAACCCCGACCTACCCTTGGGCCCACAACACCGCCCCAGGGGACACACCATGACTTCCGCGCCTGCCAACGCGCATTCCTCCTCGAAATTCGCCACCGTCCTGCGCGTGACCGGCGGCAACTTCATGGAGATGTTCGACTTCTTCCTGTTCGGCTTCTACGCCACGCAGATCTCGAAGGCCTTCTTCCCCGCGGGCAACGAGTTCGCGTCGCTGATGCTGACCTTCATGACCTTCGGCGCGGGCTTCCTGATGCGGCCGCTGGGGGCCATCTTTCTCGGCGCGTACGTCGACCGCGTGGGCCGCCGCCAGGGGCTGATCGTCACGCTCGCACTGATGGCCGTCGGCACGCTGCTCATCGCCTGCGTGCCGAGCTACGCGACCATCGGCGTCATCGCGCCGCTCTTGGTGCTGGTCGGACGGCTGCTGCAGGGCTTTTCGGCCGGCGTCGAGCTGGGCGGCGTGTCGGTGTACCTGTCGGAGATGGCCACGCCGGGCCGCAAAGGCTTCTACGTGAGCTGGCAGTCGGCCAGCCAGCAGGTGGCCATCGTCGTCGCCGCCGCGCTCGGCTACTGGCTCAACGTGACCTTCACGCCGCAGGAGATCGGCGACTTCTACTGGCGCATTCCCTTCTTCGTCGGCTGCCTGATCGTGCCGGTGCTGTTCATCATCCGCCGCTCGCTGCAGGAAACCGAGGAGTTCAGGGCGCGCAAGCACCGCCCCGACGCGCGCGAGATCTTCCGCTCGATGGTGGCCAACTGGGGCCTCGTGGTCGCCGGGATGATGCTGGTGTCGATGACCACCGTGTCGTTCTACCTGATCACCGTCTACACGCCCACCTTCGGCAAGGCCGTGCTGCACTTGAGCACGACCGACGCGCTGATCGTCACGCTGTGCGTGGCCATTTCCAACTTCTTCTGGCTGCCGGTCATGGGCTCGCTGTCGGACCGCGTGGGGCGCAAGCCGCTGCTCGTGCTGTTCACCGTGCTGACCATCCTCACGGCCTATCCGTCGCTCAAGTGGCTGGTCGGCGCGCCGAGCTTCGCGCGCATGCTCGAGGTGGAGCTGTGGCTGTCGTTCCTGTACGCCAGCTACAACGGCGCGATGGTGGTGGCGCTCACCGAGGTGATGCCGGTCAGCGTGCGCACCGCCGGCTTCTCGCTGGCCTACAGCCTTGCGACGGCCCTGTTCGGCGGCTTCACGCCGGCCATCGCCACGGGCCTGATCGAGATGACCGGCGACAAGGGCGCGCCCGGCCTGTGGATGACGGCCGCCGCCGCCTGCGGGCTGATCGCGACGCTCATGCTGTACCGCCGCAACGTCGACCCGGCTGACGCGGGCCGCGTGCCCGTCGTCTGAGAAGGTGTGACCCGCGGGCATTGACCCAGCGCGCACCGGCCGTTGACCGGGAGCGCACCGCCCCTGCCGCCCCGGGTGGAAGTACCGATGATGGCGCGCGCCGACCTGCCTATCCTGCACCAGCGCTTCCGGCGCCCCCTGGGAACCACGGCATGAACGCACACCACTTCAGCACCCGGCTCGAACACCCGGCCGACCGGCAGGCCTG
The DNA here is from genome assembly GCF_059423125.1 of Variovorax sp. GW531-E2. Lineage (NCBI taxonomy): Bacteria > Pseudomonadati > Pseudomonadota > Betaproteobacteria > Burkholderiales > Comamonadaceae > Variovorax > Variovorax sp. GW531-E2. The sequence continues at coordinate 33,377 of NZ_JBWKXQ010000015.1, forward strand.
CTGGGGCCGCATCAACGAGTCGTACTTCGGCGCGCTGCGCGTGCAGTGCCTCGACCCCGGCCCGTTCGACGCGCGCATGGACGCCTACGAGCTCGGCCCGCTGGGCATGTTCATGATCGAGGCGCCTTCGCACCGCGTGGCGCGGCCCGACACGCACCGCGAGATCGCGCTCGACGAGCACTACAAGCTGGTGCTGCAACTCGAAGGCCACGGCCACATCTCGCAGCGCGACCGCGAGTTCCACCTGCACCCGGGCGACTGGAGCCTGTACGACCCGCGCGTGCCCTACGCCATCACCAACCCCGAGCGCTCGCGCCTGCTGGCCATCACGATCCCGCGCCAGCAGTTCAAGGGCATGAAGATGCCCGACCTGCACACCTGCGAAGCCCACACGCCGGCCATGCAGGGGCTGTACGCGGTGCTCGGTTCGTTCCTCACCTCGCTGGCCGACCAGCTGCCCTCGCTGCCCAACGCCGTCGGCCGCTCGGTCAGCGACACCGTGCTGGGCCTGCTGGCCTCCACGCTCGCCACGCACGCTGACGAGCAGTTCGGCGCGCAGCCGCTGCCCGGCGTGCTGAAGGCGCGCGTGAAGCAGTTCGTGCACGCGCACCTGGCCGACCCGGCTTTGTCGCTCGACCTCATCGCGCAGCAGCTGCGCTGCTCCAAGCGCTACCTGCACCGCGTGTTCGAGGACGAAGACCAGACGCTCGACCGCTTCATCTGGCAGATGCGCCTGGAGCGCTGCAGCGAGGCGCTGCGCCAGGCCGCGGGCGGCCGCGCCTCGGTGTCCGAGATCGCCTTCGCCTGGGGCTTCAACAGCAGCGCGCATTTCTGCCGCGTGTTCAAGGCGCAGTACGGCGTGTCGCCGCGCGAGTTCCAGCGGCGCGAGGCGCAGCGGGCGATGTCGCCGGCGCTCACGCACTAGGCGACCTCCTTCAGGGGCTGCCCACGATCCCCGACACGTCGACGATGTACATCTGCCGCTGCGATTCGTGCACCGAGTCGATGCACACCTGCAGCCCGTCGCGGCGCCAGCGCGGGTGCAGGTCGCACCGGTTCTCCTTGCTCAGCGCCGGCGAGGCGTAGAAGCTGCCCAGGTCGTGGCGACGGCCGGTGGCCATGTCGAACAGGAACAGCACCCGCTCGTGCGTGCGCGCGTCGGGGTAGGTGTCGCTCAGCAGCCAGCGCGTGTTGACCGGCGAGAAGGTCATGTGGCCGTTCTCCACCAGCACGCCGTCGCCGATCACGCGGACCTTGCCGCCCATGCGGTCGTGGTACAGGTGGTAGTGGATCTTCCCGGCATGCGGCCCCCACACGATGATGTGTTCGTCGTCCTGCCACAGCGGATGCGAGATCTGGTACTCGGACTTCTCGTAGTCGAAGGTGCCCACGGCCGTCGGGTCGAAGTCGTCCGCCAGCTGCGGCAGCGGATGGTCGGAGCACTCCAGCAGGCGCAGGTCGGAGCCGTCGGGATTCATCGTGAGCAGGCGATGCAGAAAGCAGGTCTCGTCCTCGACGCGCTCGGTCCAGCGGTGCAGGAACAGTACGCGCGACGACGACGGGTTGACCTCGATGTGGCTCACCCAGTGGATCGCCTTGTCCATCGACGCGCGCGGATGAAACCGGCGCAGGTCCTGGTAGCTCAGCAGCAGCCGCGCCGTGCCGGTGGCCAGGTCGGTCGCGTGGATGCCGTCGTCGGCCGGTGCGAGCGGCAGCTCGAACGGCCCGCCGGCCTCGCTGTAGCCGATGGTCCGGTGCGTGATGTACAGGCGCCGGTAGTCCACGCTCAAGGCCCACCGGCTGTCGGGGGCCACCACGTAGATCGGCAACGGCAGCAGGCGCTTGGCGCCGGTGTCGACATCGAGCACCGTGGCACCGAAGCCGGGGTAGAACGCATCGGCATCGCCGGTGCGGCTGTTGTAGATCAGCTGGCTACCCGGCGCGCCGTCGAGCCACTGCAGCTGGCTGCCCATCTGCCAGTTCCATGCGGTGGTGTCGCCCACCGCGTGGAAGCGGTCGTTGTCCTGCAGGTCGAAATAGCCGACGCGGGCGGCGGCGGCCGGCGTGAGTTCGGCGTCCATCCAGGGCACCTGCTGCGCCAGCAGGTAGCGCCCGCTGCGGTCCCAGGCGCTCTTGTTGTAGTAGCCGAAGAAATGGTGCTGCGCGCCATCGCCCACGCGGCGGCAGGGCACGGGCGCGAGGCGGGGTTGCTCGGGAAGTGGGTTCGTCGACATGGGGCTCACTCCGCGGCAATGCGGCCTTGCTGGATCACCTGGTCCCAGCGCAGCTTCTCGGCCGCGATGAACTTCGTCGCGACATCTCGCGTGTTCGCCACCGGCGTCATGCCCTGCTCCGACAGCCCCTTGCGGAACTCCGGTGCCGCGACGATCTTTCGGATGTCGGCATTGAGCTTGTCGGCGATGGCGTCGGGCACCTTGGCGCTCACCGCCACCGTGGTCCACGAGGTGGCCTCGAAGGCCGGAAAGCCCGACTCGATCGCGGTCGGCACCTCGGGCAGCGCCGGCAGGCGGGTCTTGCCCGTCACGGCCAGCGCCTTGAGCTTGCCGCCGCGGATGTGGGCCAGCGTGGTCGGCGGGTTCTCGAACATCAGCTGGATCTGCCCGGCCAGCAGGTCGTTCAGCGCGGCCGTGCTGCCCTTGTAGGGCACGTGCACGATCGGCGCGTTGGCCGTGAGCTTGAAGAGCTCGCCGATCATGTGCACGGACGAGCCCACGCCGGCCGAGCCGAAGTTGATCGTGTCCGGCTGCTTGCGCGCCAGCGCCATCAGCTGCTTCAGGTCGTTGGCGGGCAGCGCGGGGTGGGCGACCACGACGTGCGGCATCTCGGCCAGCACCGTGACCACCTTCAGGTCGGTCGCGGGGTCGTAGCTCAGTTTCTTGAACACGCCGTAGGTCGCGTGCAGCCCGATCGAGCCGAGCAGCAGCGTGTAGCCGTCGGCCGGTGCATCGGCCACGAACTTGCCGCCGATGTGCCCGCCGGCGCCGGGCTTGTTGTCGACCACCACCGACTGCTTGTACAGCTTGCCCAGGCGGTCGGCCAGCATGCGGGCCTGCACGTCGGAGCTGCCGCCGGCGGTGAAGGGCACCACGAGCCGGATCATGCGGTCGGGGTAGGCCTGCGGCTGCGATGCCTGCGACATCGAAGCGACGCCCAGGGCCAGTGCGAGAAGGCCGAGGCCGGCGGCCCTGCGGGGCCAGTGCTGTGTCATGCGTCTTCCTTGCTGTGCGCCGCGACGGCGCGATGGAGGGGGTGGATAGGGCGCAGTCTAGGAACGCAGCATCATTCTGAAAAATTCATTTTCATTCACAGGCTATGCAGAAAAGATATGCCATGCTTTCTGCCTTGCACCGTGCAGCCCCAGGAGCCCCCGCATGTCGCGCCCATTGAACTTCCGCCAGATCGAGGCCTTTCGCGCCGTGATGCAGACCGGCACCACCACCGCCGCGGCGGCCCTGCTGCACACCACGCAGCCCTCCGTGAGCCGCCTGCTCTCGCAGATCCAGCATGCCACCGGGCTCAAGCTGTTCGACATCCACAAGGGGCGGCTGCGCCCCACGCACGAGGCGCGCCAGCTGTTCGACACCGTGCAGCGCCACTTCCTGGGCCTGGACCGCATCGAGCAGAGCGTGGCGGTGCTGCGCAAGTCGGGCGCGGGCTCGCTGCGCGTGGGCTGCACGCCGGCGCTCGGGCTCGGTGTGATGCCGCAGGTGATCCATGCCTTCTCGCGGCTGCACCCCGAGGTGCACGTCAACCTGCAGACCGTCGGCACGCACGCCTTGCGCGAAGGCCTGCTCTACGGCCTGTACGACGTCGCGCTCAGCACCGCCGCCTTCCACGACCCGCAGCTCGACGCGGTCAGCCTGCACAAGGCCAGCGCGGTGTGCGTCGTGCATCCCGGGCATGCGCTGGCGCACCGCGACGCGATTCATGTGCGCGACCTGAAGCAGCAGGTGCTGCTCACGCTGAATGCCGACGACGAGATCCACCAGCAGTTCCAGCGCACGCTGCAGCAACACCGCATCGAATGCGCCGCCACGGTCGAGACGACCTACTCGGTCACCATCTGCATGATGGCGGCGCAGGGCACCGGCGTCGGCATCGTCAACCCCTACGTGGCTTCGGTGTTCGCGCGTGACCTGAAGATCCTGCCGCTGTCGCCGCGCTGCCCGGTGGAGGTGTCGATGGCGTTCTCGCCGCAGTCGGCGCCTTCGGCCATCGCCGAGGAGTTCACCGCGCGGCTGCGCGACTACTTCCAGGCCTTCGTGATGCCCACCGCACGGAAGGCGCAGAAGGAGCGCGCCTAGGCCGTTGCGAGATAGCTGCTGTGCAGGATCTCCGGCCGGCTGCGCAGTTCTTCCGACGAGCCCACAAAGGCCATGCGCCCGCGCTCCAGCACATAGGCGCGGCTCGACACGGCCAGCGCCACCGTCGTGAACTGCTCGATCAGCAGCACGCCCACGCCCTCGCGCGCGACCTGCTGCACCACCTCGACCAGCCGCTTGACCACCGCAGGGGCGAGCCCCAGCGAGAGCTCGTCGATCGCGAGGTAGCGCGGCTTGCCGATGAGCGCCTGCGCGATGCAGACCATCTGCTTCTGTCCGCCCGACAGCGAACGCGCGGGCAGCGCGAGCTTCACGCGCAGTTCGGGGAACACGCCGAGCACACGCTCGACCGCATCGGCCACGCCGGCCGCAGGCAGCGCGGTCGCGGCGGCGCGCAGGTTGTCGAGCACCGACAGCTCGCCGAGCACGCGATGCCCTTCCGGCACCACCGCCACGCCGAGTGCGCGCACGCGCTCGGGCCGCTGGCCGTGCAGCGCGTGGCCTTCCACCTCGATGCGCCCGCCCGTGAGCGGCAGCACACCGCCGATCGCCATCACGGTGCTCGACTTGCCCGCGCCGTTGGCGCCCAGCAGCGCCGTCACCTCGCCCGGCGGCACCTGCAGGTCGATGCCGTGCAGCACGGCCTTGCCGCCGCGCTGCAGGCGCAGATCGGTCACGTTCAGCATGGGGTGGTCACTCCGTTCCCAGGTAGGCCTTGCGCACGGCCGGATCGTCGAGCACTTCGCGCGTCGGGCCGAGCGCAAGGCGGCGGCCGAAGTCGAGCACCAGGGTCTGCGTGCAGGTCGCGGCGATCAGGTCGACGTCGTGGTCGATGAGCAGCACCTGCGCGCCGCAGAACGCATGCACCGCACCGATCGTGCGGCGCAGCACGCCGGCTTCCTGCTCGGTGAGGCCGGCGCCGGGCTCGTCGAGCAGCAGCAGCTTGGGCGCACCGACCAGCGATTTCGCAAGCTCCAGCATGCGGCGCTGGAACAGGTTGAGGCGGTGCCCCATGACGGTTGCCACGTCGAGCAGGCCGGTGTGCGACAGCGCACGCGCCACCTGCGCTGTGGCCTCGCCGCGCGCGTGCGGCACGTGATCGAGCAGCGCGCGCACGTTGTCCCACACGCTGAGGTCTTCCACCACCTGCTCGGTCTGGAACGAGCGGCGCAGGCCGAAGCGCACGCGCGCGATGGGCTTCAGGCCCAGCAGGTCGGCGCCGTCCACCGCCACGCGGCCGGCGCTGGGCGACACGAGGCCGCTGAGCACGTTGACCAGCGTGGTCTTGCCCGCGCCGTTCGGCCCGATGAGGCCGCACACGGGCGCATCGAGCTGGGCCGTGAGCGCGTCGATGGCCTTGACACCGCCGAAGGCGACGGTGAGATCGTCGATGCGGATCATGGCGCGGCGTCCTTGTCCTTCGATGCGGCGAAGCGCTGGCGCACCGCGTCGAACGCGCCCATCAGCTGCCCCGCGATGCCGCTCGGCGCGGTGATGAGCGCATGCAGCAGCGCCACGCCGAAGAAGATCATCGCGAGGTAGCCGTTGACGCCGAAGTCGGTCAGCAGCGCCGGCACCGCGCGCAGCAGCAGCCCCGCGATGAGCGCGCCGGCCCAGTGGTACACGCCGCCCACCACCGTGAGCGCGAACAGCATCACCGATTCGCCGGCCGTGAAGGCGCGCCCGTCGAGCTGCCCCACGCCGCCCGCGAGCAGTGCGCCGGCCACGCCGGCGCAGAAGCCCGCGAGCCCGAAGGCCCAGGTCTGGTAGCGCAGGATGTTCACGCCGGCCGCCACGGCCGCCGCCTCGCCGCGCCGGATCAGCGCCCACGAGCGGCCCGCGCGCGTGCGCCGGTGCAGCTCGATCAGCGCCAGCACCGCGGCCAGCCACACGGCGACGTAGCGGAAGTACGCGGCGTCGGAAAGCGCCAGCGCGGGGCGCGGCATCATCAGCCGCTCGCTGCCGAACACGCGGCCCAGCCAGCCCGCGCCGCCATCGGGAAAGCCCGTCACGTTGACGACCACCTGGAAGCCGCCCGCCATCATCATCGTGACGAGCGCCAGGTACAGCCCCTTGAGCCGCAGCGCCGGCAACCCCGCGAGCATGCCCACGACACACGACAACAGCCCGCCCGCGAGCACCGACAGCTCGAAGGGCCAGCCCAGCCCGTGCCCCGCGCGCAGCGCGACCCAGCCGCCCGCACCCAGCAGCGCGTACTGGCACAGCGACACCAGCCCGAGCTGGCCATAGAGCAGCGCCACGCCGGCCGCCGCGACCGACAGCGCGAGCGACGAGGTGAGCGTCTTGATCCAGTAGGCGTTCGCGAACCACGGCACGGCCCAGCCGATCAGCAGCACGCAGGCCACCATGAGCACGAGCGAGTGGCGGGCGCGGCGCGTGGCCTGCGCGAGCGCGGCGGGTGCGGCGTCGGACGCGGGCATGGCGCCTTCGAGGATCGACGCGTTCATGCCGACCGCGTCCCCGCGCGGTAGAACACGATCATCGCCAGCGCGATGAGGAACGGCGTGGCGGTGCGAAAGGCCGCGAAGCCCGGCACCGTGATCGCCAGCGCCTCCAGCACGCCGATGGCGATGCCGCCCGCCACCGTGGCCGGCAGCGAATGCAGGCGGCCGATGATGGCGGCGGCAAAGGCCGGGATCACGAGAAATGTCAGCAGCGTGGCCTGCAGCCGCACGATGTTGGCCAGCAGCAGCCCGCACACGCCCGCAAAGGCACCGCTCAATATCCACGCCACCGTGTCAACGCCGAGCACGCGGATGCCGAGCAGCGCGCTCAGGTCGCGGTCGTTGGCCAGCGCGCGCATCTTCAGGCCCACGCGCGTCTTCGACAGCAGCAGGCCGACGCCGCCCATCATCAGCACCGCCAGCGCCAGGCCGAGCGCGCGCGTGTGCGTGAGCCGCACCTCGACCTCGCCCAGCACGAACTCGAGCGCGCCGCCATCGGTCGGCAGCACGAGGCGGCGCGGCTGCTCGCCCCAGGTCCATTCGGTGAAACCCACCACCACGAGCGCGAAGCCCAGGGTCGCGATGCTGCGGATGGTCGGGTCGCGGTGCGACAGGCGCGGCGCCAAGAGGCGCCCGTAGGCCAGCGACAGCGCCATGGCCGCGAGCACCGCCGCGCACCACGCCAGGCCCTGCGGCCAGTCGGCTTCGAGCAGCGTCCAGGCCACGTACGCACCGAGCGCGCCGATGGCGCCGAAGGCGAAGTTCAGCACGCCCGACGAGCGATAGAGCACCACCAGCCCCACGCCCGAGAGCGCGTACACCGCGCCCAGGCCCAGGCCCGAGATGACGAAAGGCAGGTAGTCCTCCATGGCCCGGCGCGCTTACTTCAGGCCCATCTTCTGCTCGTCGGCACGGATGTCGACCAGCTCCGGGTCGTCCGCCGTGAGGCAGCCGCCGGGTGCAAAGCGCCAGCCGTTGCCGTCCGGGCTGGCCATGGGGCCGCTGTTGTTGGCGTTGTGGCGGTTGCCGCTGCCCACGTAGAAGGGCTTGCACAGGATGTCGCTGCGGAAGTCGCTCACCTTGCGCAGCGCGTCGGTCACGCTGGCACGGTCGAGCTTCTTCGGGTCCATCTTCAGCATCGCCTGCGTGGCCAGGCGCGCGGCCAGGTAGCCGGCCTGCGAGAAGGTGTCGCGCGGGTCGCTCTTGGCACCATGCTTGTCCATCACGGCCAGCCAGTTCTTGTTGTCGGGCCCGGCCGATTCGAGCGGGTTGAACTCGAGGTTGACGTCGAAGTTGCCCTTCCAGTACGGCCCGATGGCCTTGGGCACGTCGACGTTGTAGGCCGGCGCGGCCGACACGAAGTGGATCTTCCTGCCCAGGTTCTGCTGCTCGGCCGCGGCCAGCATCGGCACCAGGATGCCCTTGGGCACGTTCATGATGATGGTGTCGGGCTTCTTCGCGGCGGCCTGCAGCATGGTCGAGGTGGCGTCGGCCGAGCCGGGGTCGATGGTGAGGGTCTCGACCGCCACGCCGTTCTTCTTTCCCCATTCCTTGGGCCCCTCGCAGGCCCAGTTGCCCAGGCTCGGGATGTTCGGAATGATGCAGACCATCTTCTTCGCCTTGTACTTCTGCGCGGCGTACATCGCGGCGATGGTGGCCGACACGCGCGGCCCCGCGTTCACCGGCACGTAGTTGCGCGCGTTGAAGCATTCGCGCGGCACGCCGGTGCCGGCGATGACCATCACGCCCTCGTCGGCGTACATCTTGGCGTTGGCGCCGCACTCCACGAAGCTGGTGCTGCCCACGAGCGCGACCACCTTGCGGTCCTTCACGAGCTTGGAGGCCACCTGCGCGGCCGTCTCGGGGTTCCACTGGTCGTCGAGAACGAGGTAGTCGACCGGGCGGCCATGGATGCCGCCGTTGGCGTTGACGCACTTGAAGTACGCGGCCGCCGCCTGGCCCGAGGCGCTGAAGTCGTCGGGGCCGGTCTTGCCGACCACCGCGCCGATGGGAATGGGCTCGCCCGTGGCGGGCTTGCCGGTGTTGAGGCCGCAGTCGGGGCTGGCCTGCGCCCAGGCGCCGCTGAAGCCAGCGAGGCCCAGCGCGCCAGCAACGGCCGACAGCGCGATTCGTCTTTTGCTTTGCATGAGGTGTCTCCTTCTTTTGGGTGATCGAAACCGGGCGGGGCTACACCGCCATGCACACGCTCTTGAGTTCGGTGAAGCTCTCCACCGCCGCGCGCCCCAGGTCGCGCCCGCTGCCCGACTGCTTCACGCCGCCCAGCGGCAGCGCGTTGTCGAGCACGTTGTGCGCGTTGACCCAGACCACGCCCGCCTGCAGGCGCGGCACGATGCGGTGCACAGCCGAGAGATCGTTCGACCAGACGCTGGCCGCCAGGCCGTAGGCGCTGTCGTTGGCCAGGCGCACCGCGTCGTCCACGTCGTCGAAGGGCACCACGGTTGCGACCGGGCCGAACACTTCCTCGCGCGCGATGCGCATCGACGGCTGCGCGTCGACGAACACGGTGGGCTGCACGAAGCAGCCGCCGTCGAAGGCCTGGCGCCCGCCGGTGACCAGCGTGGCGCCCTCGGCCACGGCGCCGTCGATGTGCGCCATCACGCGCGCCAGGTGGCGCTTGGACACGAGCGGCCCGAACTGCGCCTTCGGGTCGAAGCCCGAGCCGATGTGCAGGCCCTCGGCGGCCTGCGCGAGCCGGCGCACCACCTCGTCGAACAGGTTGCGCTGCACGTACACGCGCGAACCCGCCGTGCACACCTGGCCCTGGTGAAAGAAGATGCCGTTGGCCGCGCCCTGCGCCGCCGCCGCCGGGTCGGCATCGCCGAGCACGATGAGCGGCGACTTGCCGCCCAGCTCCAGCGTGAAGCGCGCCATGCTGTCGACGGCCGCGTGGCCGATGTGCCGGCCCACCGCGGTCGATCCGGTGAAACTGATCTTGCGGACGTCCGGGTGCGCGGCCAGCGCCGCGCCGGCCGTGGCGCCGCGCCCGCACACCACGTTGAGTGCGCCCGCCGGAAAGCCCGCCTCCAGCGCCAGCTCGGCCAGCCGCAGCGCGGTGAGCGGTGTTTCTTCCGACGGCTTGAGCACCACGGTGCAGCCGGCCGCCAGCGCCGGCGCCACCTTCCACAGCGCGATGGCGAGCGGAAAGTTCCACGGCACGATGGCCGCGACCACGCCCACCGGCTCGCGCCGCGTGTACGTGACCCACTGCGCGCCGGGAATGCCGATGGAGTTGTCGAGCGTCTGGCCTTCGAGCTTGGTGGCCCAGCCCGCCATGTAGCGCACGAACTCCGCGCCCGCGCCCACATCGACCATGCGCGCGATGCCGCGCAGCTTGCCGCTTTGCAGGGTTTCGAGCGCGCTGAGCTCGTCGGCGTGCGACTCGATGAGCGTCGAGAGCGTGTACAGCATGCGCTCGCGGTCGGCCGGGCGCAGCGACTTCCAGGCGGCACTCTCGAAGGTGCGGCGCGCGCCGGCGACGGCGGCGTGCACGTCGTCCGCGTCGCTGTCGGGCGCCTCGGCCACGGTCATCTCGGTGGCCGGGTCGACCACCGGCAGGTACTGCCCGTTGCGGGGCACGACCTCGTGGCCGTCGATGTGGTTGCCGCGGCGGCGCTGCGCCAGCAGGCCCACCTGGCCGAGGTGTTCGATCGACAGGTCGCGCAGATTCATGGGCGGGCTCCGGGAATGGATGCGAGGGATGCGAAAGAAAGCGGCGTCACGGCTGCATGGCGCGCGCGACGAGCAGCGTGTCGGTGAACTGCTCGAAGCGCCGCACCTTTCCGCCCTGCACCTGCCACACATGCGTGACACGGGCCTGCATCGGCTTGCCCGTGGTGCGGTGGCGCGCGTGGTAGTCGCCGATGCCGACCACGGTGTCGCCGCCGTCGACCAGCCGTTCGAGCACGAAGCGGTAGCCCTCCCACTCGGCGCCGAGCACCTGAAAGACCTTCTCGACCACCTGCGCGGGGCCGACGTGCGTGCCGGCGCAGGGAAATCCGGCCATCTCGGTCCACTGCACGTCGTTGGCCACGTCGGCGAACATCGCGGCGAGGTCGTGGCGGTCGGAGGCGGCGTAGTGGCCGGCCACGATCTGGTAAGGGGTGCGCATGAAAAAGCTCCTGGACAACGGTGAGGTCAGACGGGCCCGAACTCGGGCGGGTAGAAGGTCTGCGAGGCCTTGCGCATGAAGGCGCCGGCGGGGTTGTTGGCGATCGCGCCGGTGCCGGTGAGCCCGAGGAACTTGCCGGTCGATCGGCCGTTCGCGAAGTCGAAGAAGAACACCGACGCGACCGGGATCAGGAACTCGCGGAAGGTGAAGACGTACTGGTCGTCGTCGAACTTCCAGTAGCTCGCGAGGTCGACGTCGCCGTGGCCGCGCTGCACGCCCACGAGGCACTGCCAGGCGTAGCGCTCGGCGCTCAGGTAGGTGTGCTCGTAGGTGTGGTTGGGGCTGTAGGTCTGCCAGGTGCGCAGGCCGATGAGGTCGCGCGTGGCGTGCGGTGCACTCCCCGTTGCAGTGCCGCCTTCGAGCGTGCCGGACCAGAAGTCCTGCGGCACGCGCGGCTGGCCCGCGGCCTCGTCGGCGCCGATGATGCGGCAGCGAATCGCGAGCACGCGGCGCGTGCGCGTGTTGAGGACCACGGTCAGCGCCTCGCTCGGGCGGCTGGCCTGCGTGATGTCGAGAAAGAAGGTGTCGGGCGCGACCTCGATGGCCTCGTACCAGTCGCCCTGGCCTTGCCCGCCGCGTGCGCCGTCTTCGTGCCAGTCGAGCGTGTGCTGCGCGCGCGGCTGCAGCGTGAGCTGGAAGCCGGGCAGCGCGAGCCGCAGCGTCTGGCCAGCGAGCGCGTCGGTGGCGGGCAGGCGGTTGGTTGCGATGCCGAGCGCGAACTGGTCGTAGGTCTTCCAGTCGGCGGGCTTGGTGGTGTCGGTGCTCATGAAATCTTTCCCTTCTTCAGGCGTCGTGCGCGAAGGCGATGGTGGGCAGGTCGACCGCGGACGCGCCGCCATCGACCATCAGCGAACTGCCGCTGACCATCGCGGCCAGCGGCGAGGCGAGGAACAGCACGGCGTTCGCCACGTCGTCGGGGCTCGCGGCGCGGCCCATGGGCACGTCGCGCGTGACGAGGGCGTAGGCCGCGTCGGCATCGGCCAGGCGGTATTTGTCGACGAGCACCTGCATCTGCTCGTCGGCCATCTCGGTGCGCACCCAGCCGGGGCACACGGCGTTCACGCGCACGCCCTGCTTTCCGTAGTCGCGCGCCAGCGAACGCACGAGGCCGATGAGCGCGTGCTTCATGGTCACGTAGCCGACCACGCCCGGCCCCGCGAAGTGGCCCGCGAGCGACGAGAGCACGACGATGTTGCCGCGCCGCGCGATGAGCTCGGGCAGCAGCTCGCGTGCGCAGACAAAAGCGGTGTCGAGGTTCAGGCGGGTGGACAGCGCCCACGAGGCGTCGTCGGTCGCGAGCGCATCGCCCACGCCGTGACCGCCCGCGTTGGCGACCAGCACATCGACACCGCCGAAGCGTTCGCGCGCGGCGGCCAGGGCGCGCTGCACGTCGGCCGTGTTCGCTGCATCGCCCGCCACCGCGAGCCCGCCGAGCTTTGACGCCACCGCTTCGAGCTGCGCGAGGCGCCGCCCCATCAGCACAACGCGGCCACCCGCCGCGACGAACTGCGCGGCCACCGCCGCACCGATGCCGGTGCCACCACCGGTGATGAAGGCGACCTTGCCGGCCATGGAATCTGTAGCACGCATTCGCTGTGTCTCCTGGTTGGGAAGGACTCTAGGTTTCAGTGCGCTTCGGCGATTGACCGAGCGCGCAACTTCAGTTGCCCGACAGCGCGAAGTCGGCGCAGCGCTCGGCCAGCATCACGGTCGGTGCGTTGGTGTTGCCGCTGACGAGCGAAGGCATCACCGAGGCATCGCACACGCGCAGCTTCGCCACGCCGTGCACGCGCATGCGCGCATCGACCACGGCCATGGCGTCGCGGCCCATGCGGCAGGTGCCGCTCGGGTGGTAGACGGTCTTGGCGCGCTCGCGCACGTAGGCCTCGAGGGCCTCGTCGGACATGTCGTCGGCGGCCGACGGCGCCAGCTCTTCGGACACCACCTCGCGCAGCGCCGGCGCGCGCAGGATGCGGCGTGCCAGCTTCACGCCGCGAACCAGCGTGTCGACATCGGCCTGCGCCTGCAGGTAGCCGCCGTCGAACAGGATCGGCGCCATCGGGTCGGCGCTGCGCAGCGCCACGCGCCCGCGCGACTGCGGACGCAGGAAGCAGGGGTTGATCGACAGGCCGTGGCCGGCCAGCGGTGCGCGGTCGACATCGCCCACGAGCACGGGCAGCACGTGGAACTGCAGGTCTGGCCGGCCTTCGCCGGTGGTGTCGACGAAGCCGCCGCTCTCGACCACGTTCGACGTGAGCAGGCCGGAGCCGAACATCATCCATTGCAGGCCGTGCTTCAGCGCCGCCAGGCCGCGGTCGTTGCTCAGCAGGCTCACTGGCTCGCGCGTGCGGCCGTAGACCGACACCTCCAGGTGGTCCTGGAAGTTCTCGCCCACGCCGGGCAGGTCTTTCACCACCGGCAGGCCCAGCGCCTGCAGCTGCGCGCCGGGGCCGATCCCCGAGAGCAGCAGCAGCTTGGGCGAGGCGAGCGCGCCGGCCGAGAGGATCACTTCGTCGCGCGCCGTGGCCACCACCTCTTCGCCGCTGCCGTTGCAGCCCGTGCGGTAGACCACGCCGGTCGCCGCGCCGTCCTGCGTGAGCACGCGCAGCACGTGCGCGCCCGTCACCACGGTGAGCTTCGGGTCGTCGCGCACGGCCGCGAGGTAGGTGGCGGCGGTGCTCGCGCGCCGGCCTTCGAAGGTGGTGGTCTGGTAGAAGCCCACGCCGGCCTGGGCGGCGCCGTTGAAGTCGTCGTTGTAGGCCAGGCCGCTTTGCTGCGCGGCGCGCAGGAAGGCCAGGCTCAGCGGATGGCGAAAGCGCGTGTCGCTCACCTTCAGCGGCCCGCTCGTGCCGTGCAGCTCGCAAGCGAAGCGCGCGTTGCCCTCGGCCTTGCGGAACCACGGCAGCACGTCGCGCCAGCCCCAGCCTTCGCAGCCCTGCGCCTCCCAGCCGTCGTAGTCGGCGGGCGTGCCGCGCACGTAGACCATGGCGTTGACCGAGCTGCCGCCGCCCAGCGTGCGGCCCTGCGGCACGAACATCTTGCGGCCGGCGGCGGCGGGCTGCGGCTCGCTCTCGTAGGCCCAGGTGCGCTCGGTGCCGATCACGCGCACGAAAGTGGCGGGCATGTGGATGAAGCGGTCGTCATCGGGCGGGCCCGCCTCCAGCAGCAGCACGCGGCGCCCGGCGCGCACCAGCCGGTGCGCCAGCACGCAGCCGGCCGAGCCGGCGCCCACCACCACCACATCGAAAACCTGCTGCGCCATGTCCGTTCCAGACCGAAGTTGTTGTCGGGAACGCATGCTCGCGGCTGGCGCGCGCCGTGGCGCATCGGGGCGGGTTGATGCAACGCAAAGTGCGCTGTCGGTCAACTCGCGGTGAACGCGGGGGGCCCTGCGACAATCGGGCCATGCCTTTCGCCCCTTTGCAAAACGACACCTTCCTGCGGGCCTGCTGGCGCCAGGCCACCGATCACACGCCCGTCTGGCTCATGCGCCAAGCCGGCCGCTACCTGCCTGAATACGTTGCCACGCGCGCCAAGGCCGGCAGCTTCATGGGGCTAGCCACCAACACCGACTACGCCACCGAGGTCACGCTGCAGCCGCTGGCGCGCTACCCGCTGGACGCGGCCATCCTCTTTTCGGACATCCTCACCGTGCCCGACGCGATGGGCCTGGGCCTGTCGTTCGAGGCCGGCGAAGGCCCGCGCTTTGCGCGCCCGGTGCGCGACGAAGCGGCCGTGGCCGCGCTCGAAGTGCCCGACCTGGACAAGCTGCGCTACGTGTTCGACGCCGTGGGCTCGATCCGCAAGGCACTCAACGGCCGCGTGCCGCTGATCGGCTTCTCGGGCAGCCCGTGGACGCTGGCCTGCTACATGGTCGAAGGCGCGGGCTCGAGCGACTACCGCCTCGTGAAGAGCATGCTGTACGGCCGCCCCGACCTGATGCACCGCATCCTCGCGGTCAATGCCGATTCGGTGGCCGCGTACCTCAATGCGCAGATCGACGCCGGCGCGCAGGCCGTGATGATCTTCGACAGCTGGGGCGGCGTGCTGGCCGACGGCGCGTTCCACGAATTCAGCCTGGCCTACACCGCGCGCGTGCTCGCCGGCCTGAAGCGCCACGGCCCCGACGGCCAGCCGGTGCCGCGCATCGTCTTCACCAAGGGCGGCGGCCTGTGGCTCGGCGCCATGCGTGCGCTCGACTGCGAAGTGCTCGGCGTCGACTGGACCGTGAACCTCGCCGCCGCGCGCCGCCTCGTGGCCGAAGGCACCGAGGACAAGGCCAAGGCGATCCAGGGCAACATCGATCCGAACGTGCTGTTCGCCCCGCCCGCGGCCATCGAGGCCGAGGTCGGCAAGGTGCTGCAGGCCTTCGGCAAGCCCCACACCGACCGCACCACCGCGGGCCCGACGCACATCTTCAACCTGGGCCACGGCATCAGCCAGTTCACGCCGTCCGACCACGTCGCGGCGCTGGTCCAGGCGGTGCACGACCAGTCGCGCGCGCTGCGCACTTGAGCTAACAAATGTGAACTGCCGACCGCCCGGTTGGCAGACTCAGCGCCCCCTGAAAGCCAGTCGCCCGGCGTTTGTCAAGCCCTAAAACGGCCCCGGACGCCCGACTTATGCACAAAACGCGTGTTGCACTGCGCAAGATTATCTGAGGGGGCATTGGTTCTGCTCCTAAACCAATAGCGACGCTAAGTGGTTGATTTATATAGGTTTTGATTTTTGCTTTTTTTACAGGCATTCCAGCGGAAGCCTTGAAAATCAAGGCTTCGGCGACTATCCAGCCGTCTTGTCAACAAAGTTATCCACAGAAACTCTGGATGACCGCCAAAGCGCTGTGAAATCAACAACTTAAGCGGTCTTGCTCCAAAACGCATTAACAAACCTTGCCAAAAAGGACGCCCAGCCCCTCCACCGAATCGCCGCCCGAAGCCGGCGCGCCGACGGTCACATCCGCCACAAACGTCTCCTGCCCCTGGCGACTCGACATCGCGGTGCAGACGCCCGCGCATGCCGCGCTGGGTGACCTGCTGAGCTACGCCGGCGCCGAACCGCTGGTGCCGGGCACGCTGGTGCGGGTGCCGCTGGGCAAGCGCGAGGTGCTGGGCGTGGTCTGGAACGAGCCGACCTCGCTGGAGGGCGCCGAGCCCGACATGGCGCTCAAGCCCGTGGGCGCGGCGCTCGACGCGCTGGCGCCGCTGGGCGAGGCCTGGCGCGACCTGGTGGCGTTTGCCGGGCGCTACTACCAGCGCTCGATCGGCGAGATCGCGCTGGCCGCCCTGCCGCCGCAGCTGCGCGACCTGAGCACGACGCAGCTGGCGCGCCGCCTCAAGCGCAAGACCACCGCCGGGCCGGTGGCCGAAACCGCCGAATCCGCGAACCTGATCGCCCTCTCCGACGAACAGACGGCCGCGCTGGCCCGCATCGAGGCCGGCACCGGCACCTTCCTGCTGGTGGGCAGCACGGGCAGCGGCAAGACCGAGGTCTACCTGCGCTGCGTGGCCGACCTGCTGGCGCGCGACCCCGAGGCGCAGGCGCTGGTGATGGTGCCCGAGATCAACCTCACGCCGCAGCTCGAGGCCCGCTTCAAGGCGCGCTTCGGCGACGAGGCCGTGGTGTCGCTGCACAGCGGCATGACCAACCCGCAGCGGCTGGCGAGCTGGCTGGCGGCGCACAGCGGCGCCGCGCGCATCGTGCTGGGCACGCGCATGGCGGTGTTCGCGTCGATCCCGGGGCTGAAGCTCATCGTGGTCGACGAGGAGCATGACCCGAGCTACAAGCAGCAGGAAGGCGCGCGCTACTCGGCGCGCGACCTCGCCGTGTGGCGCGGCCAGCGCGAAAAGTCCAAGGTGATCCTGGGCTCGGCCACGCCCTCGCTCGAGAGCTGGCACCAGAGCCGGCCGCCCGAGGGCGACGACCCGGGCGGGCGCTACGTGCGGCTCGCCATGCCGTCGCGCATCGGCGCGGGCGCGCTGCCGGCGGTGCGGCTCGTGGACATGAACCTGCAGCCGCCGAAGACGGTGATCTCGGGCGCGCTGCTCGACGCCATCGGCCAGCGCATCGCGCGCGGCGAGCAGAGCATGATCTTCCTGAACCGGCGCGGCTATGCGCCGGTGCTGGCCTGCGGCGACTGCGGCTGGAAGAGCGAATGCCCGCACTGCAGCGCCTACCGCGTGTTCCACAAGATCGACCGCACGCTGCGCTGCCACCACTGCGGCTTCACCGAGCGCGTGCCGCGCGCCTGCCCGGCCTGCGGCAACCCCGACATCGCGCCCGTGGGCCGCGGCACCGAGCGGCTCGAAGAGCACCTGGCCGAGCTGTTCGCCGGCGTGAAGCATGCGGACGGCAGCGCGGTGCGCATCGCGCGCATCGACGCCGACAGCACGAAGAAACAGGGTGCGCTCGAATCGCAGCTCGCGGCCGTGCACGCGGGCGAGGTCGACGTGCTGGTCGGCACGCAGATGATCGCCAAGGGCCACGACTTCCGCCGCATCACGCTGGTGGCCGCTGTGAACCCCGACGGGGCGCTGTTCTCCAGCGACTTCCGCGCGCCCGAGCGCTTGTTCAGCCTCTTGATGCAGTCGGCCGGCCGCGCGGGCCGCGACGCCGCCTACCTCGCGGCGCAAGGCGCCAAGGCCGAGATGTGGATCCAGACGCACCACGCGCCGCATCCGCTGTTCGCGGCGCTGCGCCGGCATGACTACGAGGCCTTCGCCAAGCAGCAGCTCGAAGAACGCCAGGCCGCTGCCATGCCGCCCTTCGCGTTCCAGGCGCTGGTGCGCGCCGATGCGCGCGAGCAGGCGGTGGCGCAGGGCTTCCTGAACCTCGCGGCCGACCAGGCCGAGGCGCTGCCCGGTGCGGACCTGGTCACGCGCTACCCGGCGGTGCCGCTGGCGATCCAGCGCGTGGCGAACGTGGAGCGCGCGCAGATGCTCATCGAAAGCCCCTCACGCGCCGCGCTGCAGCGCCTGCTGGCCGCCTGGCAGCCGCTGCTTCACGAGCTGCGGCGCACGCCCGAGGGCAAGGGCGTGATCCGCTGGCTGGTGGACGTGGACCCGCACAGCATCTGAGCGCGGCGCGCGGACGCCTGCCTCAGCGCGGACGCAGGATGCGGTTGCGCAGGCCTTCGGGCTTGTGCAGCAAGGGAGCGGCGGGGCCGGTGGCAGCACTCCTGGCGAGGCGACCGCCGGGCACGGCAGGGCAGACACCCGTGACCTGATGCGAGAGCGCGGCGGCCAGGCGCGCCTCCGCCGGATCGCCGAGCGCATGGCCGAAATCGTCGGGCATGGCGCAGGTGGGGGCGATGCCGTCCGGGTAGTCGCCGAAGCCCTTGGCGTTCACGCCCTGGAACTGCACATTGAAATAGGTGGTGCCGCAATTGTCCTGCGGATAGAAGCCGTAAGGCTTGCCGCAGGTGGTGCCACCGATCTGGATCACGTCGATGTCGATGCCGCGCAGGCCGTTGATGAACGCCTCGCTGGCCGAGCAGGTGTCGGGGCCCGTGAGCACGTAGACGCGTCGCAGGTCGAGGCTGGGCAGGAGAAGGGGCGGGTCGATGGGAGAAAGAAAGCCCAGGGTGGTGGCCCAGAACGGCGTGGGCGCGAGCGCGTCGCCGGTCACCGGATCGCGCTCGGCGTGCTTGTTGTTGAACCGCATGGTCTCGAAGGTCTTGCCGCGCGTCTGCGCCTCGCCGGCGACCATGAAGGCCAGTTGGCTGGCCAGGTCCACGTAGCCGCCGCCGTTGTAGCGCAGGTCGACGACCAGCTCGGTGGCCCGCTGCGCGCGCAAATGCTCGATGGCCGCCTTCAGTTGCAGCTCCGCCGTCCCGATGTGGTCGTTGAACTGCAGGTAGCCGACCGTGCGGCCCCCGTGCGGGAAGGTCTTGACGTTCTGGACAGGCACCGAGGTCACGGCGGTGGCCTTCAGCGTGACCTCGCGCTCGATGCCGCTGACGACGTCGCGAACGGTGAAACGCGTGGACATCCCCGGGGCGGCAGGAAAAAGCCCCGCGTTGATGATGTCGATGCCTTCGTCCGTGTTGTCGTTCACGAAATCGGTGTCATTGACCTTGAGCACCTGGTCGCCGCGCCGCAGGCCGACACCCGTCGCGGATGCGGGGGAGCCGGGCTCCACATAGGCCACGAGCAGATCGCGTGGCGGGCGGTTGGCAAACATCGCCCACTGCGCCCCATAGCCGACGGACGTGCCAGCGCGCACGAGCGCATTCCACTCCTCGGTGGTGTAGGTGAAATGGAACTGGTCCTTGTCCCTGCCCGAAGGCGTCACGGCGTGGGTCTTGAGCAGGTCGAAATAGTCGGCCGTGGCGTACAGCGCCGGGTCCAGGTCCGGCACCTCGTCGTACCAGAGGTAGGTGTCGTTGGTCCACGACCGCAGCCAGTTGTTCTCGTCGAGCGTGCGGCCGGTCTTGTCGGCGAAGGGCTTGCCGTCGGGGTCGGTGCCGGTGCGCGGTGCTGCGCACCGGTCCTTGTAGAGGCTCGCGGTCCGGAACACGCCCTCGACCCAGGGCGCGTTGCGCAGGGCATCGCCGTCGTCGGGCACGTCGGGCGGTGCCGTGGGTGGGGTGGTGGCAGGCGGCGGGGTGGCCGTGCCGCTGTTCGGCCAGAAGCCGACAGCCGAGCCGCCGTCTCCCCCGCCGCCGCAGGCGACAAGCACGGCCGTCGGAACGGCCAGCAGCAGAAGACGGGCGAAACGAAAACGCAGAGGGAAAAGAGGCACGGCGAGATTCCTGGAGGGCGGTAAGGCGCCGCCATCCTAGGAAGCTCTGCGTCGTTGCGCATTGGACCAAAGTCCTAGGCGCGGCCCGAACGCGCCGCGTCGGTCGTCAGTGGTAGCCGGTGGGCTCCTTGCCCATGTCGACGTAGCGCAGCTCGTTGTGCCGTCGCCGCGCAATGCTGTTCGGCCAGGCGAACACGACGAGGCTCAGCGCGGCCAGCGCGAGCGCGGCGCCCGTGCCGATCGTGCCGGCATGCCAGAACCAGCCCACCGCAGCGAGCCAGGCCAACCACATCAGGATGCGAACCAGTATTGCCATCGCGCGCCCCACTTGGACCCTTCACACCTTGGACTCGGAACCACTGTAGCAGTGCAACTGCATACGCAAGCATTCATCTGAAGAGATAACGCACGGTATGCCTTTAGACATGCCCTGGGATTACCCCGAAATAATCTGCAAAAAGAGTTGACGGTACCCCCGCCCTTGCACAAGCTGTGCCTGTGCGGTTCCATCGCTGGGTCCGCGGTGTTTCGTGCCCGCTCGCTTGATGCAAAGGTCGCCGTGAAATCGTCGTCTCTTCTGGCTGGGGTTGCTGTGGCTGTCGCCGTGTCGCTCTCGTACCTTGCCGCTGCAGGGTCCGCGGGCGCGGCGGAGCTCGAACTGCAGGGTCGGCGGCTGGTGGTGTCGGGCACGCTCGACGGCAGCAAGGTCAAGGCCTTCACCGAACTCCTGAGCAGCGGCACGGTGCGCACCGTGGTCTTCGAAGACTCGTTCGGCGGCACCGCCGAAGCCGCCGGCGCGTACGCCGACGCGATCCGCGAGAGCGGCGTGCAGACCGAGGTGCGCGGCCATTGCATGGCGGCCTGCGCCTACGCCTTCCTGGCCGGCAAGACGCACCGCTTCGGGCACGGCCTGCAGGTCAACGGCATCCTGGTGCCGGTGGCGACCCGCCCCACGGCGGCCGAACTGGCGGTGCGCTGGCGCGGCGAGGAAGCCCGCAAGACACTCGCCGATTTCACGCCCGCCCCCGGCGCCACCGACGCGGCCCGCCCGATGGAAGCCACCGCGCCCGCCCCCAAGGACAACTGGCAGCCCGACCACGGCGTGCTCTTCACGGCCAGCCCGACGCTGTTCGGCCGCATCTACAACACCTACTACTGCGACGGCACGCAGGGCCGCGACTTCTCGAAGTGCGAGCGGCTCTCCGATGCCGATCCATACAAGCTCGGCGTGCTGACCGAGTGACGCCCCCGGTCAGCGCAGCGCGCCGACCGCCACCGGGAAGGTGAAGAACGCCGCCACCGTCGTCCACAGGATGATGCGTGCGATGCGGCCGTTGTCGGCGCCGAAGCGCTCGGCCAGCATCGACACATTGCTCGCGCTCGGCAGCGCCGCGACCAGCACGATCACAGCCAGCGCCGAGGGCGCCAGGGGCAGCCCCAGCGCGATGGCGCCGCGTCCCAGCGCCCAGACCGCCAACGGGTGCAGCACCAGCTTCACGAGCACCACGGGCAGCACGTCGGCCAGCGGCGCCTTCGGCGTGGGCCCGGCGCCGGTGCCCATCGCCGCCGCCACCATGGCGCTGGCACCGTGCTCGCGCGCCAGCAGCGCCGAGCGCGCCAGCACCGCGCCGATGGTGAAGAGCGCCACCGGCGAGGCCGCGTCGGCCAGCATGGCGATGGTGCGCTCCACCGGCCCGGGCAGCGGCCAGCGCACCGCCGATAGCAGCACGCCCAGCAGGATCGACCACGGCATCGGGTTCACGAGGATGCCGCGCAGCGCCTTGCGCGCGGCCAGCGTGGCGCCGTGGCGACCCGCGCTGCCGGCCCCGTCGAGGCGCGACAGCGCGATGCACAGCGACGAGGTCACGACCAGGTCGAACGCGATGGTGATGATGATCGGCCCGGCCGCCTGCGCGCCCAGCAGCGCCACCAGCAGCGGCACGCCCATGAAGCCGGTGTTCGGAAAGGCCGCCACCAGCGCGCCGAAGGCCGCGTCGTTCCAGCCGATGCGCGCATTGCGCGTGAACAGCACCACGCCCGCCACCACGGCCAGCGCGCAAATGCCCCAAATCAGTGCAACGCTGCCGTCCAGCAGTTGCGAGATGGGCGTGCCGGCGCCGAAGCGCAGCAGCATGCAGGGCAGCGCGAAATACAGCACGAAGGTGTTGAGCCCCGGGATCGCATCCAGCGGCAGGATGCGGGTGCGGGCGGCGGCGTAGCCGGCCGCGATCAGGGCGAAGAAAGGAAAAGTAACAAGGAAAACAGGCAGCACGCCGGCATTGTCGTCCTCCTTCGTCGCGCGATGCCCGCTGACACGGACGGCCGCAGCCGGGCCCGTATCATTGCCCGCTTTGCGACGGCCGCGCCCTGCGGCCCCTCCTGCCTTTTTCGCGTTCCCGCTTTCCCGGTTCCCCCTCCCCCATGTCCCACGGTCTCAATCTCGCCCAGCAAGAAGCGGTCAACTACATGCACGGTCCCTGTCTGGTGCTCGCAGGTGCGGGCTCGGGCAAGACGCGCGTGATCACGCACAAGATCGGCCGGCTGATCCAGTCGGGCCTGAAGCCCGAGCGCATCGCGGCCATCACCTTCACGAACAAGGCCGCCGCCGAAATGCGCGAGCGCGCCAAGGACCTGATCGGGCGCGACGCGCGCAAGGTGGTGGTGTGCACCTTCCACGCGCTGGGCGTGCGCATGATGCGCGAGGACGGCCACGTGCTGGGCCTGAAGAAGGCCTTCAGCATCCTGGACGCCGACGACGTCACCAAGATCTTGAAAGACTGCGGCGGCACCGTCGACATCGCCACCGCCCGCATCTGGCAGTGGACGATCAGCAAGTGGAAGAACATGGGCCTGAACGCTGCGCAGGCCGCGGCCGCCGCGGTGGACGACAACGAGCGCATCACGGCCGAGATCATGGTCCAGTACGAAGAGCGGCTGCAGGCCTACCAGAGCGTGGACTTCGACGACCTCATCGGCATGCCGCTGAAGCTGCTGTACGAGTTCCCCGAGGTGCGCGCCAAGTGGCAGGCCATGCTGGGCCACATCCTGGTCGACGAATACCAGGACACCAACGCCACGCAGTACGAAGTGCTCAAGGCGCTGGCCGGCGAGCGTGGCCAGTTCACGGCGGTGGGCGACGACGACCAGTCGATCTACGGCTGGCGCGGCGCCACGCTGGACAACCTGAAGAAGCTGCCGGTCGACTACCCGACGCTCAAGGTCATCAAGCTGGAGCAGAACTACCGCTCCACCAGCGCCATTCTTCGCGCGGCCAACAACGTGATCGGCCCCAACCCCAAGCTGTTTCCGAAGACGCTGTTCTCCGAGCTCGGCGAAGGCGAGCCGGTGCGCATCGTCGATGCCGATACCGAGCTGCACGAGGCCGAGCGCACGGTGGCGCGCATCATCAGCCTGCGCGCGGGCGACACGGTGTCGCAGGGCAAGCAGTACAAGGAGTTCCGCGACTTCGCGATCCTGTACCGCGCCAACCACCAGGCGCGCATCTTCGAGCAGGCCCTGCGCAAGGCACAGATTCCGTACAAGGTGTCGGGCGGCCAGAGCTTCTTCGACCGCGCCGAGATCAAGGACCTGTGCGGCTGGTTCCGCCTGTGGGTCAACAACGACGACGACCCGGCTTTCCTGCGCGCCATCACCACGCCCAAGCGCGGCATCGGCCACACCACGCTGGCCAGCCTGGGCAGCTTCGCGAGCCAGTACAAGCTGAGCCTTTTCGCGGCGCTGTTCAGCCCCTCGCTGCCGAGCGTGATCCCCAAGCGCACGCTCGACGGCGTGCACGAGTTCGGCCGCTACATCAACGACCTGGAATACCGCGCGCGCCGCACCATGGGCGCCGAAGCCTCGCGCGCCTTCATGCTCGAGTGGCTCAAGGAGATCGACTACGAGCGCCATCTGTACGAAGGCGAAGACAGCGAGGCCGCGGCCGCCACGCGCTGGACCAACGTGCTGGAGTTCGTCGACTGGATGTCGCAGCGCGCCGGCGGTGCGCTCGACGACGCCTCGGGCGCTGACGACACCAACCCGAACGAACACAAGAGCCTGCTGGAGGTGGCGCAGACCATCTCGCTGCTGTCGACCATCAGCGAGCGCGAGCAGGACCAGAACGTGGTCACGCTCTCGACGCTGCATGCGTCCAAGGGCCTGGAGTGGCCGCACGTGATGCTCATCGGCGTGACCGAGGGCCTGCTGCCCTTCAAGCTCGACGACGACAACGGCCGCCAGAAGGTGGTGAGCGACGAGACCACGCAGCGCCTGCAGGAAGAGCGCCGCCTCATGTACGTGGGAATCACGCGCGCCCAGCGCAGCCTGGCCGTGAGCTGGACCAAGAAGCGCAAGCAGGGCCGCGACATGGTGCCCTGCATGCCCAGCCGCTTCATCGCCGAGATGGGCCTGGACAAGGCCACGACCAAGGAAGACCCGCGCGAGAAGCTGAAGGCGCTGCGCGCCGAGTTCGCACGCAAGGCGCTGGACAGCGCGGCCAAAGCCGCCGCCACGCCATGAGGATGACGGCGACGGTCGCAGTCGCGCTGCTTGCCGCCGCCCTCGCGGCCGGCTGCGCAACGCCCCGCGACCCCAACTGCCCCGCCGACGCACGCGAGCTGCCACTGCAGGCGCTGTACGGCCAGTGGGACGCCCGCTTCGACGACCTGCCCGGCACGGCCGTCGTGCAGCTGGGCAAGCACCCCGAATACGCCGGCGTGCGCGGCACCATCACGCGCCGCGCCGACAGTGCCGCCACGAAGACCACCGTCGCGCAGCTCGCGGGCGACGTCGACGACGAGGGCGCGCTGTCCATCGACGAATCGCTGGACGGGCGCGCCATCAGCGGCGTCTGGTCGGGCACGCTGCAACCCGGCGCCTGCGGCCGCGAGTTCCGCGGCACGTGGCGCGATGCCGCGACCGAGCGCACGCACCCGTTCGTGCTGCGCAAGACCGTCGCACAGGAAGGAAAGCCATGAAGACGACACGACGACACCCTGCTTCTTTGTTCACGCTGCGCACCGTGGCTGCCGTGGCCGCATGCCTGGGCGCAGCGTCCGGTGCGCAGGCCCAGGCCGTCGACAAGCCGGCCAGCCCGCTGGCCGACGCGCAGCTCACCTGGCAGCAGTGCGCCGCACTCGGCGCGAACAACGAAGCGCGCCTGGCCTGCTACGACCGCTGGTCGCAGCAGCAGACGCTGCCTTCGGTGTCGGTGCCCGTGGCGCCGCCGGTGCTCGCGAGCACGCAGCCGCCGGTGGACGGCACGATCCCGGCCACGCGCGTGGTCTCGGTCGCCACCACCGAAGGCTGCCGCGACCGCCAGTACTCGACGCTGTCGCGCTTCTGGGAACTCGAGAACGCCACCGACTGCGGCACCTTCGGTTTCCGCGGCTACCGCCCGCTCACGGTGTCGGCATCGGCCGCCACCGACAAGCCCCAGCCGCCGACCTCGCCGTCGGCCGGCCACACGGCCGAGCCCGTGGCCTACCAGGCGAATGAAATGCGCATCGGCCTGTCGGTGCGCACCAAGCTCGCGCAGGGCATGCTCACGCAGAACGACCCGATCAAGAAAGACTCGCTGTGGTTCGCGTACTCGCAGCAGTCGACCTGGCAGCTGTTCAACGGCTCGATCTCGCGGCCCTTCCGCACCACCGACCATGAACCCGAGCTGATGTATGTCTACCCGACCGACGTCCACCTGCCCGGCGGCTGGCGCTGGCGCTATGCGGGCGTGGGCATCGTGCACCAGTCGAACGGCCAGAGCCTGCCGCTGTCGCGCAGCTGGAACCGCGTGTACCTGATGGGCGGCGCCGAGCTCGACGACCGCTTCACCGTCACGGGCCGCGTCTGGCAGCGCATGTCCGAAAGCGCCGCGAAGGACGACAACCCCGACATCGCCGACTACATCGGCCGCGCCGAAGTCACGGGCCGCTGGAACCTCAACCGCGACAACCAACTGGGCATCACGGTGCGCAACAACCTGCGCGACAGCGGCCGCGGTTCGGTGCGCCTCGAATGGCTGAAGGCCATCGGCGACCCGACCAAGAGCAACCTGCGCTTCCACACGCAGCTGTTCCATGGCTATGGCGACACGCTGGTGGACTACAACCGCAAGCGCACCGTGCTCAGCATCGGCTTGAGCCTCGTGGACTTTTAACTCGCCCCCAGTCTTCGCGCACTTCGTGTCGCTTCGCCAACCCCCTACCGGGGGCAACACCAGCGGCCCGGCAAAGCCGGTTCCGCGGTGTTCCACCGGAAGATCGCAAAGAAGGATCGCCCAATGAATCACGACCTGTCTCCCGTCGATGCCACGCAGCGCGAGATCATCGCGGCCCTGCATGTGGCGCCCGTCTTCGATGCCGCCGCCGAACTCGCGCGGCGCACCGACTTCCTCGCCGACTACCTGCGCAGCAGCGGCCTGAAGACGCTGGTGCTGGGCATCAGCGGCGGCGTCGATTCGCTGACCGCCGGCTGCCTTGCGCAGCGCGCGGTCGAGAAGCTGCGCGCCGAAGGCCGCGACGCCACCTTCATCGCGATGCGCCTGCCCTACGGCGTGCAGCGCGACGAGGCCGAGGCGCAGGCCGGGCTGGCGGTGATCCGCCCCGACCGCCTGCTGACGGTGGACATCCGCCCCGCCGCCGATGCGATGCTGGCCGCGCTGCGCGCCGGCGGGCAGGCCTTTCGCGATGCGGCGCACGAGGACTTCGTGCTCGGCAACATCAAGGCGCGCCAGCGCATGATTGCGCAGTTCGCGGTGGCCGGCGCGCACGACGGCCTCGTGATCGGCACCGACCACGCGGCCGAAGCCCTCATGGGTTTCTTCACCAAGTTCGGCGACGGCGCCGCCGACATCACGCCGCTCACCGGCCTCAACAAGCGCCGCGTGCGCGCCGTGGCGCAGCTGCTGGGCGCGCCCGATGCGCTGGTCTACAAGGTGCCCACGGCCGACCTCGAGTCGCTGGTGCCGGGCAAGCCCGACGAAGACGCCTTCGGCGTGAGCTACGAGCAGATCGACGATTTCCTCGAGGGCAAGCCGGTGTCGGCCGCGGCGCGCGCGGTGATTCTGTCGACGCACCGCAAGAGCGCCCACAAGCGGGCGCTGCCGGTCGAACCGCCTGTACTTGGGTGACAAACGGATCACATTGAAGTCCCCGAAAGGGATGCTTCGATGCATGTGTAAAGCATCGGACGAAAAAAAGTCGCGAAATACCAGCCTGAGAGGGACTTGATTAACCTTTAGGTATCAATTGGTGCGCTTTTGTCTGCAAGAATTTTGGACGACCGGACACACAGTCCGGCCTTCTGGAACCTCATGCTTGACGTAGTGAAACCCGAAATCCTGGTGGTCGACGACGATCCCGAAGTCTGCGAGACGCTGGTCGACCTGCTGGAGTCGTCGGGCTTTCGCGCACAGGCCGTGCCGGACGGCCTGGCCATGGCAGCCCGGCTCGACCAGCGCGCCTTCTCGCTCGTGATCATCGACCTGCGGCTGAAGAAGGAAGACGGCATCGAGCTCGCACGCCAGCTGCGCACGCGCTCGCGCATCCCGATCATCATCCTCACCGGCCAGGGCACGGCCGCCGATCGCATCCTGGGCCTGGAAACCGCCGTCGACGATTTCATCGCCAAGCCCTTCGACAACCGCGAACTGGTCGCACGCATCCGCGCGCTGCTGCGCCGCTCGGCGGAGACCGGCATGCCGCGCTCGCTGCGCACCGACCGCCTGAGCCACGAGCGCTACCTGTTCGGCCCCTGGACCCTCAACATCACCGCGCGCGAGCTGCTGCACGGCGACGGCACGCCCTGCGACCTGACGCACGGCGAGTTCGCCCTGCTCGAGGTCTTCGTGCTGCATGCGAACCGCGTCATCGACCGCGAGCAGCTGCTGCTCAAGACGCGCAGCGCCCAGTCGGACGCGGTGAGCCGCACGATCGACGTGCTGGTGTCGCGCCTGCGCCGCAAGATCGAAGAAGACCCGGACCATCCGCGCTTCATCTGCACGGAACGCGGCGCGGGCTACCGCTTTGCAGCGAACGTGGTGCGCTGCTGAGGCAGCAGCGCCCGCACCCGCCCGCGCCATGCAAGGCTCCCGCACCTCATCGAACGCGCCTGCGCGCGGGCGCAAGCGCTCGTGCAGCCTGCGCGGGCGATGGCTCTCCGCGTTCGCCGTACTGGCCATCACCACGCTGGTGCTGGCCGCCGTGGCGATGGTGGCGCTGTTCAACGCCAAGGCCGCGATCCAGGGCTTCGACGAGCGCATCCTGCCGTCGGTGGCGAAGTCGCTCGCGCTGTCGGAGCGCGTCACGCACCTAGCGGCGGCAGCGCCGTACGTGGCGGAAATGTCGATATCGGCGCGGCTCAACCAGGAAAAGGCCGATCTGCTGAAGCGACAGGAGGAGGTGCGCGTGCTCGCGGCGCAACTGCCGCCGGCGAGCGGCGCAGCCACCGGTGTGCCGAAGGTGCTGAGCGCCATGCAGGTGGTGCTGGACGATCTGATCGAGTTCAAGCGCCTGGACCTCGCGCTGCGGGAAGAAGGCCGCGGGCGCATTCACGCGCTGAGCCAGATGGAGCACCGCATCGCCGATCTGCCCGAGCGTTCCAGGTTCGTTGCAGACCACACGCTGCATCTGCTGCGGGTTGCCTTGTACGCCCACAACACGCTCGACCTGGACGAGGCCGAGCGGGTCTATCTCGCCTACGCCGGCTCAGCCAACGCCTTGCGCATCGATGCGGCGATCCGCGCCCAGATCGCCGCGCAGGCCGACAGCATCTTCGCGCTGCGCAGGCAGCACCTCGCGCTGCGTGATCGCAAAACCCTGCTGCTGACCTCCACGCGCGTGCTCTCGGAAGAGCTCACGCGCTCGGTCGACCGCCATGTGGCGGCGCTCAGCGCCGAGGTGTCCTCGCGCGAACATTCGGTGGGCCTGATCGTGCGCTCGGGGCTGATCGCGGTCACGCTCGCGCTGCTGGTCGCGGCCGCCGCGCTGGTGCTCGGGTACTGGAGCCTGCGCGAATCGCTGCGCGACCTCACGCGGGTCACCTCCGCCATCACCGAGTTGTCGCACGGCAACGCCAGCGCGCCGCCCGATGTCTCGCGACGCGACGACGAGGTCGGTGCGCTCGTCGGTGCATTCAACGTGTTCCGCGACAACACGCTGTCGATGCGTCGGATGGGCGCGGACATTTCGGAGCAGCGGCGCCTGTTGCGCACGGTGCTCGACAGCATCGACGACGGCCTGGGCGCGTTCGACGCCGAAGGCCGGCTCGTGGCCTGGAACCCGCGCTTCGCCGCGCTGCTGCGCCTGCCCTCGCAGGCGATCCATACCGGCGCGACGCTCGACACGCTGCGCGCGGCGCTGCCGGCGCTGGCCGACGGCCGCCCCGCCGTCGACCTGCTGGGGCCGCCCGACGCACAGCGGCGGCGGGACGACTACCTGCTCGACAACGGCCAGGTGCTGGCCGTGCGCAACCACCCCATGCCGGCGGGCGGCTTCGTCACGCTGTACAGCGACCAGAGCGAGAGCCGCGCGCTCGAACGGCAGGTGCGGCAGGCGCAGAAGATGGAAGTGCTGGGCCAGCTCACGGGCGGCGTCGCGCACGACTTCAACAACCTGCTGGCGGCGATCTTCAGCAACCTGCAGCTGCTGCAGTCGCGCGACGACCTGTCGCCCGACATGCGCCGGATCGTGGACCGGGCGTTCCGAGCCTCGGAGCGCGGCGCCGTGCTCACGACGCGCCTGCTGGCCTTTGCACGCCGCCAGACGCTGCGCGCCGAAGTGATCGATGTCGACCAGATGCTCGCCGGACTGCAGGACCTCATCGAGTATTCGCTCGGCCAGGGCATCCGCGTCGAGCTCGACCTGCAGGCCGACGGGGCGTGCGTGCTGGCCGACGGCGGACAGCTCGAGAACGCGATCCTCAACCTGGCGCTGAACGGGGGCGCGGCCATGCCGCGCGGCGGCGTGCTCACCCTGCACAGCGCGTGGCATGCGGCGGCGGCCGGCACGGCGGCGCATGGCGTGAATGGCGCGCAGGGCAGCCCCGGCCCGGTGGTCGAGATCCGCATCAGCGACACGGGCCACGGCATGCCGCCGCACGTGCTGGAGCACATCTTCGAACCCTTCTTCTCGACCAAGGAGAACGAAGGCAGCGGATTGGGCCTGAGCATCGTCTACGGCTTCGTCAAGCAGTCGGGCGGCGACCTGCGTGTGCGCAGCACGGTCGGCCAAGGCACCGCGTTCACGCTGGTGCTGCCCGAGGCCGCGCCGTCGGCGGCGCCGGCCTGCGCACCGCCGCCGCCCGCACTGTCGCTCGACGCCTTGCAGGTGCTGCTGGTGGACGACGACACCGACGTGCGCGACGCCACCTTCGAATTTTTCAAGGAGCACGGTGCGCGGGTGCAGGCGGTGGCGTCGGCCACCG
>NZ_JBWKXQ010000015.1:63544-110745 GCF_059423125.1 Variovorax sp. GW531-E2
CCCCCCCCCCCCACGCCACCGCCGCGCTCGAACGCCAGGCCTTCGACCTGGTGCTGTCGGACGTCAGCCTGGGCCCCGGCGGCGACGGCCTGCAGCTGATGCGCGACGTGCAGCGCCTCTACCCGCGCACTGCCGTGGTGTTGATCTCGGGACTTCCCTCCGACCTGCTCGCGCACCGCTACGCGGTGCCGCCGCGCACGCGGATCCTGCGCAAGCCTTTCCTCACGGCCGACCTGGTGCGGGCCATTGCGCAGGCCCTGGCCCACCACCGCACAGACGCACCAGCGACCACGGCCCACGCGGCCTGAGTTCCCCAAGCGGGCGCCCCCGGGCCGCGGGCCTCCGCATGCGCAGAACACTTGTTTGCATTGCGCGTGTTTCTTTGTGCTTTTGAATTGTTTACTTTTTATTTACAGAGCTCCGCCCCAATAGGTCTTGAGCGCCGACCGTTCGCCTGCCGCGAATCCGGACGGCCCGGCAACCGCCACAAGACACATACAAAGGGGAGTGCTCGATGCCAGGACGAGGGACACGCAGGAAGACCGCACGGGGCGCCGCCGCGCCGCATCCGCGATGAGGAGCGCCATCAAGCCGCAAGGCGTGCGCCGCAACCCCGCGCCGGAGATCGAGCACAGCTTCATGCACCATCCGCAGACCGGTCCGGTGCCCTCAGGCCAGCGCGGCTTCCTGCACAGCCTGCAGCACGGCAGCCCGTCGCCGCAGGAGCGCTGGCACTGCCACGACGCGTACGAGCTGCACCTGATCGCCGACACGGGGGGCTGGGCCTTCGTCGGCGACCACGTCGGGCGCTTCGAGCCCGGCCATCTGGTGCTCACCGGGCCCCGGTTGCCGCACAACTGGGTGTCGCTCAACCTCCCGTCCGAAGGCGTGGAACTTCGCAGCCTCGCCTTGCAGTTTCCGGACGCGCCGCTGCGCCAGGGCATGCAGGTGTTCGCCGAACTGCAGGAAGCAGCCCCGCTGCTCGAAATGGCCCGCTACGGGGTCGAGTTCTTCGGCGTCAGCGACGACGTGCGCGAGCACCTCGAGCGCCTGCAGCGCAGCGAAGGGCCTGAACGGTTCTCCGAGTTTCTCGGCCTGCTGAGCCTGCTCACGCGCTGCAGGCAGCATCGCGTGCTCTCGTCGGGCTGGCTGCCGGTCAAGGGCAACGCGGAGACGGTCGCTGGCATCGGCAAGGCCGTCGCGTACATCCGGCAGCACCTCGACCAGCCGTTGTCACTCTCGGAGGTCTGCGCGCAGACAGGCCTGAGCCAGGGTAGTTTCTCGCGACTGTTCAGCCAGGCCACGGGCGTGCCGTTCACAGATTTCGTGAACCGGCTGCGCGTCGGCAAGGCGTGCCAACTGCTGATGGAAAGCGACCAGCAGATCTCGAGCATCTGCTACGCCGCCGGGTACAACAACATCGCCAACTTCAACCGGCGCTTCCTGGAGATCAAGGGCATGACGCCCAAGGAGTTCCGCCTGCGGATGGCCATGCGCCACAGCCAGAGCCAGACGCTGCCGATCTCTCGACTCGACATGGCGGGCGTGGGCGTCGGTGCGATGGCCGCCACCGACATGGTTCACGCCAGCGTCGCGACGTCGCAGCGTCAGTCGTAGGCGAGCGTCACCAGTGCGGCCGATGGGCCGCCTGCTTGCGGCTGCGCCAACGCAAGCAGTGACAGCGTGCCGCCCTGCTGGCCGATCGCATGCCACTGCGCGGGATCGATGGCCTGCGTGCGCCCCCGGCTGTCCACGAAGCGCGCCGACACCGCCTGCGTGCGCGCCATCTCGACCTTCATTCGCGCGCTGGGCCGGTCCACGGTTTCACGGGAAAAGGCCAATTCGGCCTGGCGTTCGCCCGTCGATGTCGCCTTCATCCGCTGCGGCTGTTGTCGTTGATGTTGCTGGGGTTGCACCAGGGCCACTTGGTAGGGCGCGGCGACGATGGCGCCGGTGAAATGAATGGTGCCGTCCCCGGCGTGGCTGCCAAGCGCCAGCCCGCCCAGCCAGGAAATGCCAACCATCGCGGCCAGCCGACGAAGAGAAACCGTGCGTCGTTCCATGGGTGCTCCCTCCTTGCCATCTGCCGCCGAAGCGGCACGTTCAAGAGCGCCTTGGGCAAGGCGAAGGAGCCATGTTAAGCGTGCAATGTGACGCGTTTCTCAGTGCATTCACTCCACCTGACGGCGCTGTCTGCGTGCAAGATGGCGGGTTGTGCCGAGGGCGTGCGGACCGGATGCCCAAGGGGCGCGTTAAGGGCGTGCTACTGGTAGTTCAACGTGAATGTCATCACGGCATTGGCAGTACCGGGCCCGACCACTGCTCCGGTCTGGTAGTAGGCGGCCTGCAGCTTGACGGAATGGGTGCTACCCGAAGTAACGTTGTAGCCCGTCAGAGGATAGTTCTTTCCGAACTGTAGGACTGCGGACGCGGCGTCCTTCAGTTGCACGCCGATCCCCGAGGCGGTCGCCCCCGGAGACAACGCGATCACACCGTTGGATGGCACCAACACACCAGCGGGCGCGGCAAATTGATATCCGATGTTCAGCGGCCGTGAGATGCCGCCGACGGTGACCAGCATGCCCGAAGGGCACGTGACCGTGATCGCGAACGCCTTCGCGGGCCCCGTGGCTCCAATCCTGCTGAAGGCCGAGCTCTTGTGTGATCCCAGGGCAACGGCCACATCCTGCACAGTGCAGGTCGGAGGGCCTTGGATGACAGTGGGTCCCACGGTCACTCCCCATGCTCCCTTGCTGAGAACGCCATTGATGCTGTACCTCGATTCCAGCATCGACGCGGAGGGTGTGACGGTGCCACCGCTGATCGGGCCGGTTTTCACATACTGCATGCGCAGGCCAATCCCCAGCGTGGTCTTGGTCGACGACGCCAGCCCGCACTGGAACCAGACGCCGTATTCAGGCGCCGACTGGACCGTTCCTGCAACGCCTGCCGAAGGCAATCCACCGGGATCCAGTACACCACTCATGCAAGCAAGCCCTTGCACTGAAAGGCCGATGGCAAATGCGACGCCGACCCCTGGAACATTGGTTTCGAAGACACTGACCGCTGCCCCCGAGTAACTGGTCTGAATGCCTGACTTGGACAGTCCTGCGACCCTGATTGCTGCGCCGAAAACGGCATTCCCGGTGCACTCATACATGGAAGTCGTCGCTGAAGGCAGGCCTCGCCAATCCATCAGGATCCCGCCAACCGGCAGGTCACGAGGCACAGCGATCGTGGCTGGCACAGCAAGTATCTGATTGGCCATCGGAGCACATTTCGTTTGCGCAAGGGTCATCGAAGGCACCCCCAGCAAGCACGTGACGAGACACACCAGTGCCGCGCGCATGATGCGGCTGCCCGATCTCGATAGCCATCCCTTGCAGTTCATCGCGTGTCCTTGTTTGTCCGTTGTCTTGAGGCAGGCTCGCCCCTCACTGGGCGCACTGAGCGTCCACCGCCTGCCACGGCGACGCAGGGGCATCGGTCGGCGCCGCGCCCGACAGAAGTGGCAAGCTGCAGCGCTGCCCCTTCTCCTCGCCCCACGCCAACTCGTACTGCGCGGCGTCGGCGATCACGCTGCGCAGCAAGAGCCGCCCGTCCTGCGCCACCGTGCCGACCTCCTGCCCCGCCGCATCCGTCACCCGCGCACCAAACGGCACCGGCGTGCCGTCGGCCAGGGTGACGCGCACGAGCACCGAGCGCCCGCCGCCCGAGGTCTCGAACTTCAGCTTGACCACGGCACCCGCCGTGGGTGCGACGCGCTGCGTGCTCGACTTCAGCTCCACGCTCATCGGCAGGCCCTTGGGATCGAGCTCGACTTCGTTGCTCGCAAAGGGCGCGAGGTTCGACACCACGGCCTGCCCTCCTGGCCCGACACGCAACCCGCTTGCATTGGCGACGCGCGCACCGTTCGCGCCCGTCGCCTCGACGATGGCGAGCGTTTCGCCCATCGCAGGCGCGAACACCACGCCACCGCCGTGGGCCACCACACCGCCCGACACGCCCACGCCCAGCTGCGAATAGCCTTCGCCGGCCGACGCGCTGCCGCGCCAGGTGGCGACGGGCGAGACATGGGCCACCGTGGCGCCACCGCCGGTGCGTGACGACGTCGACACCCCGTCGCCCCCGCTGCTGTGGCTCGCGTTGAGGCTGTAGCTCCACGCGTTGTCTTCGCCGAACACGCCGCCTGCGGAGGTGCGCATGTCGATCGCGCCGCTGGAATCGCGCTGCACGCTCGACGTGGTGTAGACCTCACGCGACCCGGCGTCCAGCGGAATGCCGAAGGTCAGCATGACCGTGTTGTTCCAGCGCTTGCGCAAGGGGTCGAACTGCCGGGCGGCCGAGAGCCCGAGGTTCACGCGGCCGAAGCTCTTGCTGTAGCCGGCCTGGAACTGCGTGTCCCGGCCCTCGCGATTCCAGTAGTCCTGGGTCGAGCCACTCAGGTAGAAGGACCCCATGTCGCCCGGCAGGTTCTGGTTGAGCATGAGCTGAAGGCGGCCGCGCAGGTGTCCGCCCGGCAGGCCGCTGCCGTCGCCGCGCGAGGGCCCCGGGGCCTCGCCCAGCGCCACGGCTTCGCGCAGGCCCAGGTAGCCCTTGCTCGAATAGCGGTAGGCCGCAAGCGTGACGTGGGTGTCGGTGGGCGCCAGGATCTTGGTGTAGGCCAGCCGCACGCTGTGGCCGCTTCGGCGCTCCTGCCCGGACAGGCTGGCCGCGGTGCCGGTCAGGTCGACGCCGAAGGCGCCCCAGCTGGTGTTGAGCGCAGCCCCACCCACCAGGGCGCGATAGCCGCGTGCAACCAGCACGCCGCCGTAGCCCGTGAGCATGTTCGTGAAGCCATGCTGCACCGTGCCCTGGAACAACGCGCGCCGGGCGTGCAGCTGTGAATCGCGCAATTGGCCCGCCGTCACGCGGTAACGCGTGATGCCGGGACGCAGCGCGTTCACCGCAGCCGCATAAGGCACCTTCGACACCTGCACGCTGCCGTCGGCTTCAGTGACTTCGACGTCGAGGTCGCCGCCGTAGCCCGTGGGGTACAGATCGTCGATCACGAAGGCACCGGCCGCCACCGTGGTCTCGCGCAGCAGGTTGCCGTTCTGCCGCACGCGCACCACCGCATTGCCGCGAGCGATGCCGGTGATGCGCGGCGCATAGCCGCGCTGAGACTCCGGCACCATGCGGTCGTCGGTGGCCAGCTGCACGCCGCGAAAGCCGAAGCTGTCGAACAGCGCGCCCTCGGTGAAGGCATCGCCCACCACCAGCTGGCTGCCCCAGGGTTCGACGGCGCGCTGCACGTAGGTCTGCGTGCCCTGGTAGTGGGTGCCTCGCGCCGAGCCGGTCGTGAGGCTGCCGTGGTGCCGCAGCCGCCAGGGGCCGATGTTGCCGCCCGCCATCAGGCCCACATAGCCCTGGCTGTCCGAGCGTCCTGCGGTCTTCGAGCGGTAGTAGTTGGCGTCGTACTGCAGCAAGGCGGCGGGCACGCCGTCGTCCCATTGGCTCGGGTCCACATGGCCGCGCGCCTGGCGCCGAAGCGCCGCCTGCGGCACGCCGATGTCGAGCCGCTGTTCGCCGTTGTCGAAGAACGCGGTCGCGTCGGGCACCAGTTGGGCCAGTGCCACGCAGTCTTGTTGCGAGGGCGAGGCAACTGGCAACAGGGCCACTGCCTCGGGCGACAGCCGTTGCAGGTCGATGCCCACACGCTCCAGCAGATCGCGGTCGAAGCAGGTCGCAACATCGCCGCTGCGCGCGCCCACGGCCTTCAGCGTGACAGTGCTACGCCCGAGCCAGACCTGGTTGACGTAGAGGTCGGCGCGATAGCGCCCCGCCTCAGCGGGGTTGCCCTTGTTGTAGCGGCTCAGGTCCAGCGGCACGCCGTTGCCCAGCCGCAGGAAGTCTTCGTTGAAACGCACTTCCGCAGGCTGCGTTGCGGCGGCCGGCGTGTTGGCCCTGGCCTGCGTGCTGGCCGCCATCGCCAGAAGCGCCGCCAACGCGCAGGGGGACAACCGCCGCACGGTCCGCACGGCGTTCTTCGAGGCCTTCATGCGTCGCCATCCGCTAGCGTGCGGCGCCCTTGGGGAGCACGGCGTTGCCTTGCACGGCGCCACCGTAGTCGTTCAGCGTCTGATAGCGAAGCTGGAGGTCTGCGGCCGCACGGCCATCGAGCGAACCCTTCAGCGGGAGCTCCCTGGTTTCGCCCGGCGCCACCATCACACCATCGTCGAACCCTGCGCGCTTGCCATCGCTCTCGAGTTCCACCGAGACGAGGTTCAGGTGATAGGGCGTCGGGTTGCGCACCTCGAGCGCCGGCGCGCCCTCGCGCCCGACCAGCCGCCAGACCGCCTGGGCCGGGGCCCCTTCGGCCTTGCCCGCCAGCCCGGGCGGACGGAAGAACAGCTTGATCCGCGAACGGAACGCCAGCTGCAGCTTGTTCGCGTCGGCCATGGCCCCTTCGGGACGGGGCGGCACTTCGAGCATGTTGAGCCAGAACACCGACTCGCGGTCCGAGGGCAGCGGCTCCCCCGTGTAGGCGATGCGCAGGGTCTGGCTGCGCGTGGGATCGATGCGGGACACCGGCGGCGTGACCAGGAACGGCGCGCCCTTCGCGGCAGGACCGGCTTCGGCGTTGCCGTCATCGGTCCATACCTGCACGAGGGCGGGCGACGCCCCTTCGTTCGAGAGCCTCAGCGTGACCTCGGTTTCTTTCGCGGGATAGATGACGCGGGTGGCGGCGATCACCACGGCCGCCTGCACCCCGCCACACAGGACGAGCGCGCCGACGGCCGCCGTCACGGTCCGCATCGCAGCCGATGCATGCGCAGTCTTCATGGGTCCTCCCGAAGCGGTCATTCCGGACACGGGCGACCGCTGACTGCGGCCGCCCGCGCAACCCGTCACTGGTAGGCGATCGAATACACGACGCTCGTCGTGACCTTGCCGACGGTGGCGGCACCGCCGCTGGCGACGTACTCGGCCGTGTAGCGCAGCGAGGCCGCGCCGTTGACGATGTCGGCGGCCCTGGAGTTCTGCGCCGACAGCGCCAGGCCGAGCTTGATCGCGCTGGCGTCGTCTGCGTTGCTCAGGCCGACCTGCACATTGGTGGCCCCACCCGGGGCGGGAATGAGGCGGCCGGTCGTGCTGTCCACGGTGGCACCCGGTTCGAACTGGACCTGCACCTTGGCGGGTGTGGCGGCGCAGCCGGTCAGGTCGATGCTGAACGGCGTCTTCCCGGCCGTCTTGCCGGTCGCGCTGAGCGTGCTGGCGGCGACGGTCGGCAAGGTCACGATGATGTCTTTGTTGCCGCCGTTGATCACGCAGGTCTGGCCCGTGATCTCGCCGTTGAAAGAGATGTTCCCGTCCGCCGCCGAGGCGGATTGCGAGAGGGCGAGTGCGCCAGTGAAAGCAACGGCGGCAATGAAATGGGTACGCATATCGAGTGAACTCCTGAAGACGTGGGTTTGGATGTTGTGCGCGCGGGGTTTGTCTTCGGAGGCCCTGTCACGCCGGTGCTCCTGCGCCGGTCGCGTGGGAGTCAGGTCAATTTATGAACGGCATGTGTCCCGCAGGCATACGCGTTTGGAGTCGCGTGATATTCCAATGACCTGCGGACATTCAAAAGTGAACTAAATCACTCGAAAATTAACCGTTTGGCCAAGAGCTGATGCCGCCGGCCCAGCTCAAGCGGACTTTTGCAAAGACTCGATCGGCGTGGTGATCTGCATTTTCAATTAACAATTTGGACGCAATTTCTTGAGCGCCGACAACCCTCAATCGGCGATCTTCCTTTAAATCGCCATATTCATTCGCCTATGCGCGGTGAGTTTTTTAATTCCACCAAGCTGCATTTCTCATGAAATATGTCACCATTTCTTCACAAGAACGAACAACCAAACACAACCAAAGTTAATCACTGAAAACTCCGCATTTCATCGAGAAGATTTAAGAAATAGACTCCGCCCGCCTTACAAAGGCAAACGTTATTCATTCTTAAAAATTCAGGGAAATCAAATGCAAAAGGGTAGTTTTTTCAAGGCTGCAGCAGTCGCGGTCACCGTGGTTCTCTCTCAAGGCGCGCTGGCCGCCGACGGCACCGTGAACTTCACCGGCGAGATCGTCGACACGCTGTGCTCGATCGCACCAAGCAGCCAGAACCTGACCGTGCCGCTGGGCAAGGTGTCGCGCACCGTGTTCGACGGCGCCACCGCCGGCACCGCGGTCGTTGGCAAGAAGGCCACGCCCGCCAGGTTCAACATCGACCTGCTGGGTTGCGGCGCCACCGCCAAGGGCGCGACCGTGACCTTCAGCGGCACCGCCGACCTCGATGACGCCAGCAACCTGCGCCTGGCCAACGCCGGGCAGGTCGGCGTCGGTGCCGCCAGCGGCGTCGCCATCGAACTCGGCGATTCCGCCGGCACCAAGCTCCCGCTGGGCTCGCCGTCGGCGGTCTACATCCTGGGCCAGGGCGACAACGCACTCAAGTTCCAGGCTGCGTACGTCGCCACCCGCTCGGCCGTCACGGCGGGTCCGGCCAACTCGGTCGCGCAGTTCACGATCGCCTACAAGTAATCGCCGCATCCGCGGTCCTCGCACGCCGACCGAAGCCCTTCGCATCGCGTCGGCGCGATACCGCCCCGGCCTCACGGCACCACCGCCCGATCGACACACGGCGGCAGGTGCCACCTCCCGTTTTCTTTTCTTGCCCGCACGCCGGGCGCACTGCGTGGTGCGCCGGCACGGTCGGGTGCGCGCGGTTCATGTGTCGGAAACGCGCCGAGGAATTTTTTCTATGTTCAGCAAGAACCGCTTCCGATGGACCTTGGCCGTCCTGCTGGCGTTGAGCCTTCCGTGGCCGGCCGGTGCGGGCATCACGCTCAGCGGCACGCGCGTGATCCTGGGCGAGAAGGACCGCGAAGCCTCCATCCCGGTGAAGAACACCAGCACCTCGCCCTACGTGGTCCAGACCTGGATCGACGCCGGCGAAGGCCAGAACAAGACCCCGCTGCTCGTCACGCCGCCGCTGTCGCGGCTCGATCCGGGCATGGAGAACATCCTGCGCATCATGCGCGTGGCCGGCGACCTGCCGGCCGACCGCGAGTCGGTGTTCTGGCTCAACGTCAAGGAGATCCCCGAGCGTTCGAAGGAGGAGAACGTGCTCCAGATCGCGGTGCGCAGCCGCATCAAGCTGTTCTACCGGCCGGCGCGGCTGGCGGGCAAGCCGGAAGAGGCACGCGCGCAATTGCAGTGGGTGGTGAGCCCCGGCCCCGAGGGGCGCGGCGCGGTGCTGCGGGTCGCCAATCCGTCGGCCTACCACGTGACGTTCACGGCGCTGGACATCAACGACGGCCAGCAGAAGATCAACGCGGACATGGTGCCGCCCTTCGGCGAAGCCAGCTACCCGCTGACCGCGGTGAAGACGCCCGAAGCGATCCGGGTGAGCTTCACCACGCTCAACGACTACGGCGGCGAGACGCCCGGGGAGCAGGTCCGCGTTCCCCAGGGCTCCACGCCCGTGGCGGTAAAGGCTGAACTGCTGTCTGCGCCCGCCGCCTCGGCGGACGGCAGCAAGCAGTGACAACCCCGCGTCCGGGACGAATCGCCATGCGTCACTCCTGCGTCTTTCGCGCACCCGCCCGATCGGTACTTCATGCCGCCATGCTGGGTGCGCTCGGCATGCTGAGCGTGCCGGCGCTCGCACAGCAACCCGCGCCACGGCCGCCGTCGGGCGGTGCCGACTTCAATGCGGAATTTCTCAGCATCGGCGGCGACCAGCCGCACGCAGACCTGTCCCTGTTCTCCACGGGCAATCGCGTGCTGCCCGGGACGTATCTCGTCGATGTCTCGCTCAACGAGCGCAGCACCGGCCAGACCGACATCCGCTTCACCGCGGTGGAAGGCCATCTCGACGCCACGCCTTGCCTCACACGAGGCATGTTCGACACGTGGGGCCTCAACGTGCTGGTGTTTCCCGGCCTGGCGAGCCTCCCGGACGACGCCTGCGTCGACCTGGTCTCCGCCATTCCCGAATCCGCCGTCACCTACGACGGCAGCAAGCAGCGCCTGACGCTCAGCATTCCGCAAGCGGCCTTGAAGCGGTCGGCACGCGGGGCCGTCGGCCCCGAAAAGTGGGACCGCGGCGTCACCGCCGGGATGCTGGACTACCAGCTGAACTTCGCGCGCTACAGCGGCAACAGCACGCGCGACACCGCGCCGATGCCGACGGCGCCACAGAACATCTTCGACGGCAATCCGTTCGCCGACAACGCGCGCAAGCCGCAGCGCAACACGCTCTTCGCGGGACTGCGCGCGGGTTTCAATGTCGGCGACTGGCGCTTTCGCCATTTCTCGACCTACAACCGCGGCCTCGACGGCCACAGCCGCTGGCAAAGCGTGAGCACGTATGCGCAACGCGACCTGGCATCGATCAACGCCTACCTGCGCATCGGCGACGGCAACACGCCCGGCAACTTCTTCGACAGCCTGCCATTCCGGGGCGTGCAGCTGGCCTCCGACGACGCGATGCTGCCCGACAGCCAGCAGGGCTACGCCCCCACCATCCGCGGCGTCGCCCAGACCAACGCGCGGGTCACGGTGCGTCAGAACGGCTACATCATCTACAGCACCTACGTCGCACCCGGCCCGTTCGTCATCGACGACCTCTACCCCACCTCGTCGAGCGGCGACCTCGAAGTGAGCATCGCCGAGGCCGACGGCCGGCAGACGCGCTACACGCAGGCCTTCTCGGCCGTGCCCACGCTGCTGCGCGAAGGCACGTGGCGCTTCTCGGCCGCCGTCGGCAGGTACCGCAATGGCGAAGGCGTGGAGACCGCGCCGACCACGCCTGCAGCGGCACGACCGGCCTTCCTGCAGGCCACGCTGGCGCGCGGGCTGGGCAACGAGCTCTCGCTGTACGGCGGGCTGCTGGGGGCGAACATGTACCAGTCGCTGCTCATCGGGGTTGGCAAGAACCTGCGCGATTTCGGCGCCGTCTCGGTCGATCTGACGCACGCGCGGACCACCGATCGCACGCCCCTGAACGGCGCGTCGGTCTACAACGGGCAGTCGCTGCGCTTCCTGTATTCGAAATCCTTCCTGGACGCCGGCACCAGCTTTCGCGTGGCGGGCTACCGCTATTCGACCAGCGGCTACCGCACCTTCCAGGAGGCGGTGCAGATG
Organism: Variovorax sp. GW531-E2; assembly: GCF_059423125.1. Classification (NCBI taxonomy): domain Bacteria; kingdom Pseudomonadati; phylum Pseudomonadota; class Betaproteobacteria; order Burkholderiales; family Comamonadaceae; genus Variovorax; species Variovorax sp. GW531-E2. The sequence goes on from NZ_JBWKXQ010000015.1 coordinate 74,714, forward strand.
CAGGACCTGCAGCCGCAGGAGTCGCTCCACAGCCGGCGCAACGAACTGCGCTTCGAGCTGTCGCAGCAGCTCGGCGAGTGGGGATCGGTGTACGCCTCGGCGCGCCAGCAGAGCTACTGGGGCACCTCCGCCCAGGACCGGCTGGTGCAAATCGGCTACTCGGGCAGCTACAGGCAGTTCGGCTACAGCCTCTTCTACAACCACAGCACCAGCCTGAACCGCGCGCCGAACCGGCAGATCATGTTCACGCTGACCATTCCCCTGGGCGACACGCGCGCCCATGCGCAGTACGCCGCCACGCGGGAGATCGGTGGCCGGCTGGTGCAGCAGGCCAGCGTCTACGGCGCGGCGTTCGACGACAGTCGCCTGACCTACAACCTGACCGCGGCGCATGCCAACCAGGGAGGCGACAGCAGCGGCAGCGCAAGCGCCAGCTACCTCTCGCCCGTGGGCCGCCTCGACCTCGGGCATTCGCGCGGCCTGGGCTACGGCCAGACCACGGTCGGCGTGGCCGGCGGCCTGCTGGCGCATGCGGGTGGCGTGACGCTGTCGCAACCGCTGGGCGAAACCGTGGCGCTGGTGCAGGCGCCCAAGGCGCAGGGCGTCGGCCTCGAATCGCGTCCGGGCGTGAGCACCGATTGGGCGGGCGACGCCGTCATTCCCAACCTCAGCCCGTACCGGCTCAACCGCGTCGCGCTTCGCACCGGCGACCTGGGTGACACCGTGGAAGTCAAGAACGCCGCCATGGACGTGGTGCCCACGCGCGGCGCCGTGGTGGCCGCGCGGTTCGAGACCTCGGTGGGCTACCGGCTGCTGATCACGCTGACCAACGGCAAGGGACGCGCACTGCCGCTGGGCGCGCGGATCGAGAGCGAGAGCGGCCAGGAAGTCGGCGTCGTCGGACCAGACGGCCAGGCCTTCGTCACGGGCGCGGGCGACAGCGGCCAGCTCACGGTGCGCTGGGGCCAGGACGCGGCGGACCAGTGCAACGTGCCCTACCGCCTGCCGGTCGATCCCAGTCCCCCGCCCATCCGCGAACTGACCGCGCAATGCCAGGCGACAGACAGCGCGCCACCGAAGGGAATGAAATGAGCAGACCCATCCTGTTGAATGCACGCACAGTCGCCTCGGCGCTGGGCCTGCTGCTGTGCGCCTCGCCAGTGCTGGCCGAGTGCTACGTGACCAAGGGCTACGTGGAAAAAATCGTCAACATGAACATCGGCCGCGTCGTCATTCCCAACGACGCCACCGTGGGCACGGTGTTCAAGCAGCAGTTCTTTCCCCTGCCCCTTTCCGGCACGACCGACAAGCCATGGACCTGCAAGAAAGGCGGCGTCGTGAAAGGCGTGATGCTGCAGGGCACCCCCGTGCCGGGCTACGACCACGTGTTCACCACCAGCGTCCCCGGGGTGGGCATCCGCCTGTCGCGCTACTTCGACCAAAGCTCGGTCTCCTACTACCCGCACGAGCGCTCGACCACCGACGACTTCGGCGATTTCAACGCGGCGTCCCGCTTTCAGGTGGAACTGTTCAAGACCGCGCCCGTCACCGGCAACGGCCCGCTCGCGCAGGGCACCTACACCCAGTACTACAGCGTCGCCGACACGCAGTCGGTTCTCACGACGAACCTGCTGGGCGAAGGCATCACCATCATCACGCCCTCGTGTTCGGTCGACCTGGGCTCGCGCAACATCCTGGTGCAATTCGGCAAGGTGCCCAAGGACGGCTTCAAGGGCCGCGGCAGCACCACGGCCGAACGCAAGTTCAGCATCAAGCTCAACTGCAAGGCGGGACAGAACGCGCAGAACACGGTGTACCTGCGCATGGATGCGCCACAAGATCCGTCGAACGAACCCGGCGTGCTGCGACCCACGCGAGGCACGCCGAACCTGGCGACCGGCGTGGGCATCCAGGTGATCGACGCGAAGAACGTGCCCGTGAAGTTCGGGGAAGAAGCGCTGGTCGGCACCTCGAGGAACGGCGACTACGTGCTGAACTACACCGCGCGCTACTTCCAGACCGGCAACCAGGTGACGCCGGGTCGGGCCGACGGCACCGCCACGTTCAGCATCGAATACAAGTAAGAGCCCATGGAGAGGCTCGCTCCGTACCAAGAAGCGGGCAAGGAAGGATCACCCAGCGGCAGGATCGGATCAAGAAAAGCACACCCCCTGACCAGAATCAAGATTCTTCGCGCACCGCGGAGGCAGCTTCGGCGCCTTGCAAGCAGGTTCAAGGTCGCTGGCTGATTCCGCTGTGAGTTACCGCCGTCTTTTGGAATCGACCCATCCCATGACCCTCGAGGGAAAACTGTCCCTGGCCCTGCTGGACAACAGCAGCTCGCGCAGCACCTTGCTCCAGGAGCGCCTGCGCACCATGGGTCACCGGCCCGTGATGTTCAGCACCATCGGCGAGCTGCTGTCCACCTTGAGCCGCGGCAGCCGCTTCGACCTGCTGCTGGCTGCGCCCGATGCCATGGGCAGCGAGAGCCTGCTCACCGTGTGCTGGGTGCTGGGCATGCCCGCGCTACCCATCACCGCACAGGGCGAACCCGACGTGGTCGCGCTGCCCTCCTATTTCGACGACATGCCCCTGCTGGGCAGCGGTACCAATTTCGACCTGCGCCGCATCTCGAACGAGGCGCTGGTGCAGCACATGCACACGCTCTACACGGAGCAGGACACGAGCGCCGCCACGCGCCAGGCCCCCTCCACGGACCGCTGGACCTGGGGCGAGTACCGCTTCGTCGACGGCAACAACACCGTGCTGCACCGCGACCGCGAGATCGCGCTCCAGCCACGGCAGTTCTCCTTCGCACTCGAGCTGTTCCGCAACCTCGGCAACGTGCTGACGCGCTCGTGGCTCATGAGTTCGGTGTGGAAGCTCCCGCCCGAACGCCCCGTCACGCGCTCGCTCGACGCCTGCGCCACGAACGTGCGGCGCAAGCTGTCGCTGCAGCGCGAAAACGGGTACGTGCTGCGCGCGGTCTACGGACAGGGCTACCAGCTGGTGCCTGTCTCGTCGCCTGCGCCGTCGTATCGCATGTGAGATCCGGGGGGCGAACGCACCCTCGCGCATCAAGAGAAAAAAGCGACCGCTTCGAACGGTCGCTTTTCTTTTGGGGAGTGCAACTTCTTGCGGGTCCGAGGTCTGCGCAGAAGATCGCAAGACCGCCCAAGCTCAGGGCCGCGGCGTCCTACCCTCGCGCTGCCGCATGCGCCACTCCCCGACGAAGTAGTCGGCGCGAAACTTCAGCCGTTCGATCACGGCCTCGCGGGTCGGCTGCTGCGCAATCACCAGCATGCACCGCGGCTCGTTGCCCTCGCGAAGTTCCGCCTTGCCCGAACAGGCGCCTTCGGCGGATTGCTGCAGTTCGAGCCAGCAACTCCACCCGTCAGGCAGATCGAGATCGATGCGTGTGGCGGCCATGGCGACCGGAGGATAAGTCGGCGCGGCGCATCCACTCAATACCCTGGCATTGCCCCTGTTGGCCGTGGGTGGGATGACGCGGTCACGCGCGCAATGTCGGCGTCGACCGACATCGCTGCGCGCCGTCTGTCCTCAAAGCCGATCCGTCGCGCGATCTAGGCTGACGCCCACGAGACAAAGGCGCTGCGTCGTGCATGACGGCGCACGCGGCCTCTCCTTCAAACACTCCCGACCCCGCACAACCACCCCAAGGACATCAACCCGTTGACGACCGCCACCGCCCCCGTTCCCGCAGACCTTCCCGGCACCCACACGCCAGGCCCGACGCCGCACCGCTGGCAGTTCATCCGTGCGGGCGGCGTGGACCAGGTGGTGTTCCGCAGCGGCGAGGACATTGCACGCATCGCCGAGCTCGACCAGAAACTGTGGGTCGCACTCGCCTGCCCCACGCGCGGCATCGACTTCGATGCGCGCACGCTCGACCTCATCGATACCGACGGCGACGGCCGCGTGCGACCGCCCGAGGTCATCGCGGCCTGCCAGTGGGCCTGCGAGCGGCTGCGCAGCGCCGACGTGCTGCTCGCGGGCGGCGGCACGCTGTCGCTGGACGACCTCGACGACACGCGCGCGCCGGGTGCCGACCTCGCGAAGGAAGGCCGGCGCATCCTCGACCTGCTCGGCAAGCAGGGCACGCACACGCTGACCCTCGCCGACATCGCCGACCGCGGCGAATGGCTGGCCGCGATGCGCTTCAACGGCGACGGCGTGGTCACGCCGGCCACGGCCGGCACCGACGACGCGCTGCGCGCCACCATCGAGGACGCGATGCGCACGCACGGCAGCACGCCCGACCGGCACGAACAGACGCCCGGCCTCGATCGCACACGCGCCGAAGCCTTCATGGCCGAGGCGCAAGCGGTCCGCGACTGGCATGCGCAGGGCGACGCAGAGGCGCTGCTGTCGCTGGGCACGCGCACGCTGGCCGCGGCCGAGGCCCTGCGCGCGGTCGCGGCCAAGGTCGACGACTTCTTCGCGCGCTGCCGCGTGGCCGCCTACGACGTGCAGGCGGTGGCGGCGCTCAACCCCTCGCCCGAGGCCTACGACGCGCTCGCGGGGCACACGCTCGACGCCAGCGTGCAACGCGTGGCGGAGTTGCCGCTGGCGCCGGTGACGCCCCATCGCTCGTTGCCGCTGGGCGGTGCGAGCCTCAATCCCGCCTGGGCCGAAGCCATGGCCGCGTTCGCGCGCGACGCGGTGGCGCCGTTGCTCGGCGAACGCGACACGCTCGAAGAAGCCCAGTGGCAAGTGCTGCGCGAGCGGCTCGCGCCTTGCGACGCGTGGATCGCCGCGCGCCCTGCCAACGCGCTCGCGGGCCTGCCGCGTGAACGCATCGACGCCCTGCTCGCGACACGCGACGCGTTGCTCGCACTCATTGCCGAAGACGAGGCCGCCGAGCACCACAACCGGCTGCTGACCGACCTCGAGAAGCTGCTGCGGCTGCAGCGCGACCTGCGCGTGCTGCTGCACAACTTCGTGTCGTTCAAGGCGTTCTACCGGCGCGAGGGCGCGATCTTCCAGGCGGGCACGCTCTACCTCGACGGGCGCAGCTGCGAGCTCACGGTGCAGGTGCAGGACACCGCGCGCCACGCCGCGCTGGCCGGCCTGGCGAAGACCTGCCTCGCGTACTGCGACTGCACGCGCCAGGGAGAGAAGATGAGCATCGTCGCCGCCTTCACGGCCGGCGACGTCGACTTTCTTTTCGCCGGGCGCAACGGCGTGTTCTACGACCGCCAGGGCCGCGACTGGGACGCCACCGTCACCAAACTGATCGAGAACCCCACGAGCGTCGCGCAGGCCTTCTTCGCGCCCTACAAGAAGTTCGTGCGGTTGATCGAGGAGCAGGTGGCCAAGCGCGCGGCGGCCAGCGAGGCCGGTTCGCAGAGCGCGTTGCAGACGCTGGCCGGACGCGTCGCCACCGCCGACCAACCGACCGACGCAGCGACCTCGTCAACGAAGACGCCGGCCAAGCCGGGACCGATCCTTCCCACCGCCAGCCGCATCGACGTGGGCACCGTGGCCGCCATCGGCGTGGCACTGGGCAGCATCAGCGCGGTGCTGGTCGGCATCTTCGGCAAGTTCGTCGACCTGGGGCAATGGATACCAGTGGCGCTCGTCGGCATCGTGATCGCGATCTCGGGACCGAGCATGCTGATCGCGTGGCTCAAGCTGCGCCAGCGCAGCCTGGGTCCGATCCTCGATGCGAGCGGATGGGCCATCAACGGGCGCATGAAGGTCAACGTGCGCCTGGGCGGCATGCTGTCGCAGACGGCGCGCGTGCCACCGGGCGCCCAGCGCATCGCACCCGATCCGTACCGCCAGCGGCACGGCCTCGCGGGCGCGCTGGCCGTCACCTGCGTGGTCGGTGCGGTGCTGCTGCTGGCGTGGCGCATGGACTGGCTCGACCCTCGGTTGCCGCCGCGGTTGCAGCATGATCGGGCGACTGCAACCACACCGGGCGCGTGAACACATGACCATCGACTGGCACCTCGAACGCTTCGTGGCGGCGCAAGAGCCCGTGTACGCACAGGTCTGCGCGGAACTTGCGGCGGGACGCAAGCGCACGCACTGGATGTGGTTCGTGTTTCCGCAACTGAAGGCGCTGGGCCGCAGCGCGACCGCGCAGTTCTTCGGCCTCGACGGTATCGCCGAGGCGACGGCGTACTGGCAGCACGCTGTGCTCGGTGAGCGACTGCGCCACTGCGCAGGGCTGGTGCGCGCCCTGCCCGGCACCGATGCGCATCAGGTCTTCGGCTCGCCGGACGACCTCAAGCTGCGCTCCTGCATGACGCTGTTCGAGATCGTGGCGCCTGAAGCCTCCGTGTTCGGCGATGTGCTGGCGCAGTACTTCAACGACGCGCGGGACGACGCGACGATCGCGCTCATCCGAGCTGCGTGATCAGAACCGGCCCTGGCCGTCGCCCGTGCGGTCATGCGCCCAGCGAATGGCTTGCTGCTCGGCGTGGCGCAGCGCCTCGGCTTCGCTGCCGTACGCGACGTTGTCCGTGTCGGGCGGCAGGCGCTGCTCCGCGCCTTCGACCTCGCCGCCCCCATGGGCGCGGCAGAAGACCACAGGCCTGAAGGTCTGATCGTCCACCTGCTGCGCGGCGCACGAAAACCACCAGCCGAGGTAGCTGAAGGTGAGAAGGCGCTCGCCGACGCCGTCCACAACTTCCGTCGCGGACGGCGCAGGGGGCATGGCGGGCGCGTGGCGGTCACCGGTCATGGTGAAAGGCATCCCTAGGGTACCGGCCGGTCAGCCCTTGGCACTGCGGAATTGATCGCGCAGGCCCTTGATCTGGTCGTGGTTGGCCTGCGCGCCGTCGGCCTGGCGCTGCACCAGCATGCGCACCTCGGCCGGCAGGTCGGCCTTGAGGGCCTTGCGGTAGCGCGCGAGTGCCGCGTCCTCGCCGCGCTCGCATTCCTCGAGCATCGACAGCGCGCTGTTCGCGCCGACCGCGCCCTTCACATGCACCCAGCCGCGATGCACCGCACCGCTGACCGTGCCGCCGTCGTCGGGTTTGCCGCCGAGTTGGCGGATGAGTGCGACGAGTTCGGATGCCGCGCTGGCGCATTGCGAGGCGCGGCTTTCGAACACCGACTTCAGTTGCGCCGAGTCGACTTCCTTCGCGCAGGCGCGAAAGCCGTACTCGCCGTCGCGCGTGTTCTCCAGAAGGTCATTCAGAACGTCGATCACCTGATCGTTGGACACCGCGTCCGCGGTGGCTGCCTGGGTATCGTTGGCCATGGGTGGTTGCTCCTTGAAGGCCGGTCGCCGAAGCGAGGGCCGGGTTGAGAAAGAAAGACTGCAATGAGCCTTCATGGTCGACACGGTGCGGGAAGCGCCCTGTCGTCTCGACCCGACGACGCGTGTAAGCCGTGTCCGAGGCCACGGCCGCGCGCCGCCATGCGCCGACAGCCTCAGGGGAATTGCGATGCCATGCGAGGCGGGCGTCGGCTGACGCGCTCGCGCGCACCGCCGCGGCAGCATCGCCCCGACTGGAGGACACGCGCATGGAACGACTCTTTGATTCCTTCGCCAACACCGTCGCACGCTGGACGGGCAGCCCGGCGGCCTTCCTGGTCTGCGTGGTCGTCGTCGTGGCCTGGGCGGTCGCGGGGCCGTTCTTCGGCTTTTCGGAAACGTGGCAGCTGGTGATCAACACGGGCACCACCATCGTCACCTTCCTCATGGTGTTCCTGATCCAGAACACGCAGAACCGCGACAGCGTCGCCCTGCAGACCAAGCTCGACGAACTGATCCGCACCTCCGACGCGGAGGACGACTTCATCGGCATCGAGCGGCTCACGGACAAGGAGCTGATCGCGCTGCACGCGCGCTGCGAGGCGGCGGCCAAGCAGAGCCAGGCCACGCTGGCGAAGGCGCGGGCCGAACGCAGGCGCCGCGGGCATGACGACCTCAACGGGGATCGGGCCGGATAGCGGGAACGTGATTCCCCAAACACGGCGCCAGAATGCAAAAAGCCCAACCTCGGAAGGTCGGGCTTTTTGACTGAATTTGGTGGCCTGGGGCGGAATCGAACCACCGACACGCGGATTTTCAATCCGCTGCTCTACCAACTGAGCTACCGGGCCATTGTGTGCAGCCTCAAATTATACAGCGCTTCTGCGGCCTCGGGAAAGGTCCACGCCCAATTGTTTGAGTTTTCTGTACAGGTGGGTGCGCTCGAGGCCGGTTTTCTCGGCCACGCGGGTCATCGAACCGTTCTCCATCGCCAGATGGAACTCGAAGTAGGCCTTCTCGAAACCGTCGCGCGCGTCGCGCAGCGGGCGGTCCAGGTCGAAGCTCTGGGTCGACTGCGGACCCGCGTCGGCCACCGGCACGGCCGCGAGCGACGCCATCAGCAGGCTGTCGCCCGTGGTCGTGATGGCGGCGGCCTGGTGAGCGCCCGTGGGCGGCGGCACCACGCCGGCGGCGGTGCGGCGAGCGCTCTCGCGCGCCAGCCCCTGCTCCACCGCCTTGAGCAGCTTCTGCAGCGTGATGGGTTTTTCGAGGAACGCGAAGGCGCCGATGCGCGTGGCATCGACCGCGGTGTCGATGGTGGCGTGCCCGCTCATCATGATGACCGGCATGCTCAGCAGGCCCGCGGTGGACCACTCCTTGAGCAAGGTGACGCCGTCGGTGTCCGGCATCCAGATGTCGAGCAGCACGAGATCGGGCCGGGCGCGTTGTCGGGCCGCGCGGGCTTCAGCGGCGTTTTCCGCGAGCTCCACGTTGTGGCCTTCGTCATTGAGAATTTCGAAGAGCAGGTCCCTGATGCCCAGCTCGTCATCGACCACGAGAATGTTTGCCATGAGTGCTGCTTGTTGTATGCGCTGGTGTGTATTGATCCGCTCCCGATCCAGCCCCTATGCGCTGGATTCGCCGGTACTCAGGCGGACGAAGATTTCGAATCTTCGGTGTGAGCGACCGCTGCCCGCGGTTCGCCTGCCAGCGCGAATGATAGCGAGACTTGCGCCCCCGCCACAGCCCCGTCGACGACACGGTTGGAAAGCTCGATGCGCGCGCCGTGTTCGTCGGCGATCTTCTTGACGACGGCCAGGCCCAAACCGGTACCTTTTGTTTTCGTGGTGACGTAGGGCTCGAAGGCGCGCTTGAGGATGTTTTCGGCAAAGCCGGGCCCGCTGTCCTGCACGGTGAGGCGCACGCGCTGGCCCGAATCGCCCAGCCGGGTGCGGATGACGACCTCGCCCACCCGGCCCGTGCCACTGGCGGCGGCCTCGGCGGCGTCCTGCGCGTTCTGCAACAGGTTGTGCACGACCTGGCGGATCTGCTGTTCATCGCCGCGCACGGGCGGGCAGCGCTCGTCGAGCTCCGAACGCAGCGTGATCGGCAGGTTCTCGGCGTGGTACAGCTGCAGCACATCGGCCAGCAGTGCATTGAGGTCGACCGGCTTGAGGTCGGCCGCGGGCAGTCGGGCGTAGTCGCGGAATTCGTTCACCAGCCGCTTCATCGCATCGACCTGGTCGACGATGGTCTTGACCGACTTCACCAGGATGGCCTGCTCGGGCGGCTCGACCTTGCCCGAGAGCTTCATCTCGAGCCGCTCGGCCGACAGCTGGATCGGCGTGAGCGGATTCTTGATCTCGTGCGCGAGGCGGCGCGCCACCTCGCCCCAGGCCTGCGCGCGCTGGGCCGAGACGATTTCGGAGATGTCGTCGAACACCAGCAGTCGCGCGTCGCCCGGCAGTTCGGCGCCGCGCGCGACGATGTTGATGGCGTCGTCCTGCTGCGGCAGGTCGTTGCCGGTGGCATGCAGCTCGAAGGCGTGCTGCCAGTGATCGAGGCCGTGCTGCATGCGCTCGACCAGGAACTCGTCGAACTGCTGCTGCACCTTGGCACCGAAATCGGCCAGCCCCGGCACATCGACCAACGCCTTGCCTTCATAGGCGGCGAGCGGCGCGCGCAGCACGCGGGTGGCGCCCGGGTTGGTGGACAGCACGGTGCCCTTGGCGTCGAGCACGATCACGCCTGAGGTCAGGTTGTCCAGGATGGTCTGCAGGTTGCCGCGGGCGGCGTCGAGCTGGTCCATGGTCTTCTCGACCGCGCCGCGCGCGTCGGCCAGCTGCTGGGTCATGACGGCGAAGGAGCGCGTGAGGCCGCCCAGCTCGTCCTTGCCCTGCAGCACGGCGGTGGGCCGCAAGTCGCCGGCGGCCACCTGGCGCACGCCGTCGGCCAGCACGAGCAGCGGCCGTGCGAGCTGGTTGCCGAACAGCACGGCCAGCAGCACCGCGCCGAACACGGCGAGGAACAGGCTCAGCGTGAGCGTGCCGATGTACATGCGCCGCAACCCCTCGCGCGCGAGGGCCCGCTCCTGGTACTCGCGGTTGGCTTCCTGCACGGCCAGCGCGTTGGCGACCACGGCCGGCGGCAGCGGCCGCGTGACCTGCAGGTAGCGCGGCGCGGTGTCGAAGTCGAAGCCCGGGCGCTGCACCATGGCCAGCGCGCGCACGCTGGCGCTCGACGGCGTGGCGCTGGGCAAGGCGGTTTCCTCCAGGCCCTCGACATGCGCGACGGCACGGTCGGGCCGCACCTGGCGGAACTGCTGCGCCGTCGGCCGCTCGGGGTTGAGCTGGAAGCGCGACGCGCCCGCGCTGGCCACGAGCTGGCCCGAACCGGTCCAGAGGATCACGTCGCTGGCTTCGAGCTGGTCGCGGATGCGCTCCAGCAGCAGCCCCGCGCTCGCGTCGGGCACCTGCGACAGCTGGGCGCTGGCGGTGCGGGTCTTGGCGGCGAGGTCGTCGGACAGCGAATCGAGCGTGGCCCGGCCCAGGTTCAGGCCGGCATCGAGCGCGCCTTCGACCTTGACGTCGAACCAGCTCTCGATCGAGCGCGCGACGAACTGGTAAGACACCACGTAGACCAGCGCCCCGGGCACCACCCCCACGAGCGCGAAGATGGCCGCGAGCTTGATCAGCAGCCGGCTGCCGAACTTGCCCTGGCGCAACCGCCGCAGCAGCCGGAACGCGACCCAGCCGATCACCAGCACCAGCAGCACGGCCACCACCACGTTGATGCCGAACAGGCGCACGTAGTAGCGCTCGTACAGCGCGCGGTTGTTGGTGGCCTGGGCCAGCAGGAACATCAGCACCAGGCCGATGGCCGTGACCATCGCGGCGCCGACGCCCACGGCCCAGCGCAGCGCGCGCGAGCGGCGGGCGGCAGGCGTGGCCGCGGCGCCGCTGCGCGGCTTGCTGCTCACCGCTGTTTCTCCAGCGGCAGCCGGGCTGTGCGCTCGGCGGCGATGTTCCACTCGGCCTGCCCGACCATGCCGATCTGGAAAGGACGCGGCAGCTGCGAGGTGTCGAGCCGGAAGCGGAAGGTGACCTGGTGCAGCGGCTCGTCGCCGATCTCGGCGGCGTCGCCCAGCCGCAGCCGGCCGATGCGCTTGATGGCCTCGAGCGCGTCGCCGAGGCTGTCGAAGTTCTGGTTCAGCGAGATGCCGAAGCCGGCGGCGCCGGTGATCGGCACCGGCGACACATTCAGCCGCCAGCGGCGCGTGAGGGGCTGGTAGGCCAGCCGCATGTGGCGCGCCACCTGGGCGACCTTGCGGTCGGTCCAGTACCAGCGCTCCTGGAAGACCTCGGCCTCGGCCACGAAATAGATGGCGATGCCCTTGTCGAGCACGTCTTCCACCAGCGTGGGCAGTTCGAACTGCACGGCGGCACTCAGGTAGACGCCGTCGTCGGCCTGCTCCAGGCGCATCTGGGTGATGGTGGCGCCGCCGGGCCTGCCCTGGGCGGTGGCGGCGGCCGGGAACAGGGCCATCCACAGGGCCCAGGCCAGCCACAGGCCGGCCAGCAGGATCGACCGGCGGCCGTCAGTGCGGCGCGGGTTTTTCAAGCAGGGCGTAGAAGAAGCCGTCGTGGTCACCAGAGGGATTGTCCGGGACGCCACGGGCATTCGCCCCACTTTGGGGTAGCAAGTGTCCCGGGGACGGCAGCAAACGGGCGTCGGTGTTGCGTACAAGAAACGCATCAATTTGTTGCGAGCCTTCTTCGCGGAACACGGAACAGGTGCAGTAAAGCAGCCGGCCGCCGGGCCGCACGAGCGGCCAGAGCGCCGCCAGCAGCATCGCCTGCTGGGTCGCCAGCTGGGCCGTGTCACTCTCGCGGCGCAGCCAGCGCACGTCGGGATGGCGCCGCACGATGCCCGAAGCGGTGCACGGGGCGTCCAGCAGGATGGCGTCGAACAGGGCGCCGTCCCACCAGTCGGCGGTGCGGCCGGCGTCGGCCACCACCACCTTGGCCTTCAGGCCGAGGCGCGCGAGCGTCTCGTCGATGCGGCGGCTGCGCACGGCGTCGACCTCCAGCGCGGTCACCTCGACGGCGCCGGGGCCGGCCCGTTCGATCAGGTGCGCGGTCTTGCCGCCGGGGGCGGCGCAGGCGTCCAGCACGCGCAGCGGCGCGGCGCCGGGCGTGGCCGGCAGCAGGCCGTCGAGCAGCAAGGGGGCCGCGAGCTGTGCGGCGGCGTCCTGCACCGAGCAGGCGCCGTCGGCGAAACCGGGCAGCTGCTGCACCGGGCGGGCGCGCGCGAGCTGCAGGCCGTCAGCGCCGACGCGCGTGGCCGCGAGGCCCACCGCTTCCAGTTCCAGCAGGTACGCGGCCGGCGTCGATTGCAGCGCGTTGACGCGCAAGGTCATCGGCGCCTGGGCGTTGTCGGCCGACAGCACGCGCTGCCAGTCGCGCGGATGGTCGCGCTTGAGGCGTTCGATCCACCAGCGCGGGTGGTTCCACTGCGCGACCGGTTCGGTGTCGGTGGCGGCCACGAGCTCGTCGCGCTCGCGCAGGAAGCGGCGCAGGCAGGCGTTGATGAAGCTGGCCTGTGCCCGCGTGGCCGGGTTGCGCTTGGCGGCTTCCACGGCCTGGTCGACCAGCGTGAAGGGTTCGTAAGGGGCGTGGTCGCTGTGCCAGGCCAGCGCGAGCGCGGTGCATAGCAAGGCGTCGGGCAATGGCGGTGGCGTGCGCTTGGCCAGGTGGCGGCGCAGCGCCTCGGCGCGGCCGAGCCAGCGCAGCACCTGGAAGCCGAGCGCCTGCACGCCGGGGCGCAGCGCGGGCTCGACGGCCTCGAACGCGACGGTGCCCGAGGTGCCGGCGCGAATCGACGCCAGCGCCCCTGCGGTCAGTTGCAGTTGGCGCCAGAGCGGCGGTTGTTGCGGCGCCGAGGAAGCGCTGCCCGAAGAGGGGTCGGAGGAAAGATCTGCTGGCAAGTTGGAGCCGATGGTAACGGGCGAGAAAGACAGCACGCCGCGCGGTGGGAATGGAAACGAAGGCGTTACCCGCCTGTCGTCGGGTCGAGGCCGGTCAGAGCAAGGGCGCCGCAGGCCGCAGGCGCACGATCCAGGCCACCAGCAGCGCCGGGAACTGGGCGATGCCCGCGTTGTACTGCGCCACGGCCAGGTTGAACTGGCCGCGTGCGATTTCCGCCGCCGCCGAGGGCTCGGGCCAGGCAATGGGCGCGGCCGGATCGGACGCGCCACCCAGGCCGGGCATCAGCGGCGCGGGCCGCGAGAGCGTGCCGTCCGCGTCGAACACGGTGACCGCGCCCGGGTACTGGCGCCGCCATGCGGCGATGAGCACCTGCAGCGCAGTGGCCAGCGCCGCCATGCTGCCCGGGTCGAGCGGGCGCACCCGCGTCGCGCCGAGCAGGGTCGCGAGCTGCGTCGTGGCGGCCTGCAGCGGCGCCACGGTGGGCGCGCCTTCGGGCGGCGACTCGGGCCGGGGCGCCGCGGTGATGCTGGCCTGGACGAAATCGAGCTGCTTGCGAAGCGCCACGTCGAGCACGGCGTAGGCTTGGAGCACGGCCGCGCGCAGTCGCACCAGCCGGTTGTAGGCGCCCACGAACCAGAACAGCAGCAGCGCGGCAACGAGCCAGCCGGCCAGCGAATCGGGCAGGACGCTCATCGGAAACAGAACCTCTTGGTCATCGGTCGGACCCCTGCGAACACAAAGAAAAACGCCCCCCGACCGGAGCGGTCGGAGGGCGTGGGCAACCGGTCATGCCGGTGATGCTAACCAGTTATTCGGTCGCGGCGCCTTCGTTGGCGTCCACCGTGCTGGTCGCTGCATCGCTGTCGCCGGAGCCGGCCAGTTCGGCAGCTTCCGACTCGGCGATGGCGCGGCGCTCGGCCTCGTCCATGGCGTCCTTGACCTTGCGGGCCTGGTGGTAGGCCATGCCGGTGCCTGCGGGAATCAGGCGGCCGACGATGACGTTTTCCTTCAGGCCACGCAGCTCGTCGCGCTTGCCCATGATCGCGGCTTCGGTCAGCACGCGCGTCGTTTCCTGGAACGAAGCGGCCGAGATGAACGAGTCGGTCGACAGCGACGCCTTCGTGATACCCAGCAGCAGGTTGGTGAACGTCGCGGGGATCTTGCCTTCGGCGCGCAGGGCGTCGTTGGTGTTGAGCATTTCGCTGCGTTCGACCTGTTCGCCGGAGATGTAGCTCGTGTCGCCGATGTTGTCGACCACGACGCGGCGCAGCATCTGGCGAACGATCACCTCGATGTGCTTGTCGTTGATCTTCACACCCTGCAAACGGTACACGTCCTGCACTTCGTCCACGATGTAGCGCGCGAGTTCTTCCGAACCCAGCAGGCGCAGGATGTCCTGCGGGTCCGCCGGACCGTCGACCACGCTTTCGCCCTTGTTCACCACCTGGCCTTCGTGCACCAGGATGTTCTTTTCCTTCGGCACGAGGTCTTCGTAGACGCCGCCTTCGGGATCGGTGATCTGCAGGCGAATCTTGCCCTTGGTCTCTTTACCGAACGACACGGTACCGGTCATTTCGGCCAGCATGCCCTTGTCCTTCGGCGAACGGGCTTCGAACAGCTCGGCCACGCGCGGCAGACCGCCGGTGATGTCTCGGGTCTTCTGACCTTCGACCGGGATGCGTGCCAGCACTTCGCCGGGGCCCACGTCCTGGCCGTCGCGGATCTGCACCAGGGCGCCAATCGGGAAGCCGATCGTCACCGAGTGGTCGGTGCCGGGGATCTTCACTTCCAGGCCTTGGGCGTCGATCAGCTTGACCTGCGGACGCACGACCTTGGCAGCGCCGCGGCGCTTCGGGTCGATCACGACCAGGGTCGACAGACCGGTCACTTCGTCCACCTGCTTGGCGACCGTCAGGCCTTCCTCGACGTTCTCGAACTGCGCCTTGCCGGCGAACTCGGTAATGATCGGGCGGGTCAGCGGGTCCCAGTTGGCGAGCACGTGGCCGGCCTTGATCTGCTGGTCGGCCTTGACCGTCAGCGTGGCGCCGTACGGCACCTTGTGACGCTCGCGCTCACGGCCGTGCTCGTCATGGATGACGATCTCGCCCGAACGCGAAATCACGACCAGCTCGCCCTTGCTGTTGGTCACGTAGCGCATCGTGGCGTTGAAGCCGATCGAGCCGTTCGACTTGGCTTCCACGCTCGAGGCGATGGCAGCGCGCGAAGCGGCACCACCGATGTGGAAGGTACGCATCGTCAGCTGCGTGCCGGGTTCGCCGATGGACTGGGCAGCGATCACACCGACGGCTTCGCCGATGTTGATCAGGCCGCCGCGGCCCAGGTCGCGGCCGTAGCAGGTCGCGCAGATGCCGAAACGCGTTTCGCAGGTCAGCGCGGTGCGAACCTTGACTTCGTCGACGCCCTGGGCTTCCAGTGCTTCGATGTTGTCTTCGTCGAACATCTCGCCGGCCTTGAGCAGCACCGAACGGTTTTCCGGGTGCAGCACGTCGTCCGCCGCCGAGCGGCCGAGGATTCGGTCGCGCAGCGACTCGATCACTTCACCGCCTTCGACGATGGCGCGCATCAGGTAGCCGCCGTGCGTGCCGCAGTCCTGCTCGGTCACGACCAGGTCTTGCGTCACGTCGACCAGACGACGGGTCAGGTAACCCGAGTTCGCCGTCTTCAGCGCCGTGTCGGCCAGACCCTTACGGGCACCGTGGGTGGAGATGAAGTACTCCAACACGTTCAGGCCTTCGCGGAAGTTCGCGGTAATGGGCGTCTCGATGATCGAGCCGTCCGGCTTGGCCATCAGGCCCCGCATACCGGCCACCTGGCGAATCTGCGCTGCGGAACCGCGGGCGCCGGAGTCGGCCATCATGTAGATGGAGTTGAACGACTCCTGCTCGACTTCCTTGCCGTGGCGGTCGATGACCTTCTGCTTGGACAGCTTGGCCATCATGACCTTCGACACTTCGTCGCCGGCCTTGCCCCAGATGTCCACCACCTTGTTGTAGCGCTCGCCGGAGGTCACGAGACCGGAGACGTACTGCTGTTCGATCTCCTTCACTTCCTTGGCCGAGCGCTCGATGATGCCGTGCTTCTCAGCGGGCACCAGCATGTCGTCGATCGCGATCGAGATGCCGGCCTTGGTCGCCAGGCGGAAGCCGTTTTGCAGCAGCTTGTCGGCGAACACGACGGTCTCTTTCAGGCCGCACTTGCGGAACGAGACGTTGATGAGCTTGGAGATTTCCTTCTTCTTCAGCGCCTTGTTGATGTTCGAGAACGGCAGGCCCTTGGGCAGGATCTCGGACAGCAGGGCACGGCCCACGGTGGTGTCCACGAGCGAGGTCGACGGCGTGAACACGCCGGTTTCCTTGTCCTTGGTGTACTCCGTGATACGCACCGCGACCTTGGCGGTGAGCTCGACTTCGTTGGCGTCCAGCGCGCGCTGCACTTCACCGATGTCGGAGAAGATCAGGCCCTCGCCCTTGCCGTTGATGCGGTCGCGGGTCGTGTAGTACAGACCCAGCACCACGTCCTGCGAAGGAACGATCGACGGTTCGCCCGAAGCCGGGAACAGCACGTTGTTGGAGGCCAGCATCAGCGTGCGGGCTTCCATCTGCGCTTCCACCGACAGCGGCACGTGGACAGCCATCTGGTCGCCGTCGAAGTCGGCGTTGAAGGCCGCGCAAACGAGCGGGTGCAGCTGGATGGCCTTGCCTTCGATCAGGATCGGCTCGAACGCCTGGATGCCCAAACGGTGCAGCGTAGGTGCACGGTTCAGCATGACCGGGTGTTCCTTGATCACTTCTTCCAGGATGTCCCAGACCACCGGCGTGCCCGATTCGACTTCCTTCTTGGCAGCCTTGATCGTGGTCGCGATGCCCATGGCTTCCAGGCGCGAGAAGATGAAGGGCTTGAACAGCTCGAGCGCCATCAGCTTGGGCAGGCCGCACTGGTGCAGCTTGAGCGTCGGGCCCACCACGATGACCGAACGGCCCGAGTAGTCCACGCGCTTGCCCAGCAGGTTCTGGCGGAAACGACCGCTCTTGCCCTTGATCATGTCGGCCAGCGACTTCAGCGCGCGCTTGTTGGCGCCCGTCATGGCCTTGCCACGGCGGCCGTTGTCCAGCAGCGAGTCGACCGCTTCCTGCAGCATCCGCTTTTCGTTGCGCGCGATGATTTCCGGAGCCTTCAGCTCCAGCAGGCGGCGCAGACGCGAATTGCGGTTGATGACGCGGCGGTACAGGTCGTTCAGGTCGGAGGTCGCGAAGCGGCCGCCGTCCAGCGGCACCAGCGGACGCAGGTCCGGCGGCAGCACGGGCAGCACTTCGAGCACCATCCACTGGGGCTTGATGCCCGACTTGCGGAAGGCCTCGAGCACCTTCAGGCGCTTGGAGTTCTTCTTGACCTTGACTTCGGAGCCGGTCAGGTCGCCGCGCAGGCGTTCGATCTCGCTGTCGAGTTCGATGCCTTCGAGCAGGTCCTTGATGCCTTCGGCGCCCATCTTGGCGATGAACTCGTCACCGTATTCCTTGCGCTTGGCGTCGTAGTCGTCCTCGGACATGATGCCGAACTTCTTCAGCGGGGTCATGCCGGGGTCGGTGATCACGTACGCTTCGAAATACAGCACGCGTTCGATGTCGCGCAGCGTCATGTCGAGCACGAGGCCCAGACGCGACGGCAGCGACTTCAGGAACCAGATGTGGGCGCAGGGCGCGGCCAGGTCGATGTGACCCATGCGCTCGCGACGCACCTTGGTCTGCGTGACTTCAACGCCGCACTTCTCGCAGATCACGCCGCGGTGCTTCAGGCGCTTGTACTTGCCGCACAGGCACTCGTAGTCCTTGATGGGGCCGAAGATCTTGGCGCAAAACAGACCGTCGCGCTCGGGCTTGAACGTGCGGTAGTTGATCGTCTCAGGCTTCTTCACCTCGCCGAAAGACCACGAACGGATCTTCTCGGGCGAAGCCATGCCGATCTTGATGGCATCGAAATGCTCATCGGGCGTGAATTGCTTGAACAGGTCGAGTAGCGATTTCATAAGACTCTTTCCCTTTTCAACTTAGGAACGCTCGAGCTCGATGTCGAGACCCAGCGAACGAATTTCCTTGACCAGCACGTTGAACGATTCCGGCATGCCGGCTTCGATCGAGTGCTCGCCCTTGACGATGCTTTCGTACACCTTGGTACGGCCTTGCACGTCGTCGGACTTCACGGTCAGCATTTCCTGCAGGACGTAGGCGGCGCCGTAAGCTTCCAGCGCCCACACTTCCATTTCACCGAAACGCTGGCCGCCGAACTGCGCCTTGCCGCCCAGCGGTTGCTGCGTGACGAGCGAGTACGGGCCGGTCGAACGGGCGTGCATCTTGTCGTCCACCAAGTGGTGCAGCTTCAAGAAGTGCATGTAGCCGACGGTGACGGGACGCTCGAACTGGTCGCCAGTGCGGCCGTCGTACAGGTAAGCCTGCGTGCGCGTCTCGGTCAGGCCCTTGAGCTTGGCGATGTCGTCCGGGTAGGCGAGCTTGAGCATGCCGCGGATTTCTTCTTCCGAGGCGCCGTCGAACACCGGCGTCGCGAAGGTCGCGCCGCTTTGCAGGTTGGCCGCCATGGCGAGCAGCTCGGTGTCGCTCAGCTGGTCGAGCTCTTCCTTGCGGCCGGAGCCGTTGTACAGCTGCTCCATGAACTTGCGCAGCTCGGCCACCTTGGCCTCTTGCTGCAGCAGGTCACCGATGCGCTGGCCGATGCCCTTGCCGGCCCAGCCCAGATGCACTTCGAGCACCTGACCCACGTTCATCCGCGAAGGCACGCCCAGCGGGTTCAGGCAGATGTCGCACGGCGTGCCGTCGGCCATGTGGGGCATGTCTTCGACCGGAACGATCTTGGACACCACACCCTTGTTGCCGTGACGGCCGGCCATCTTGTCGCCGGGTTGCAGGCGGCGCTTGACGGCCAGGTAGACCTTGACCATCTTGAGCACGCCCGCGGGCAGCTCGTCGCCCTGCGTGAGCTTCTTGCGCTTTTCTTCGAACGCGAGGTCGAAGCTGTGGCGCGTCTGCTCGAGCGAGTTCTTGATCGACTCGAGTTGCGAGGCCACGTCGTCTTCCGCCGGGCGGATGTCGAACCAGTGGAACTTCTCGACCGACGACAGGTAGGCCTTGTCGAGCTTGGTGCCCTTGGCCAGCTTGTTCGGGCCGCCGTTGGCGACCTTGCCGGTCAAGAGCTTCTCGATACGGTCGAACGCGTCGGCTTCGACGATGCGCAGCTGGTCGTTCAGGTCGAGGCGGAAGCGCTTGAGCTCATCGTCGATGATCTGCTGGGCGCGCTTGTCGCGCTGGATGCCTTCGCGGGTGAACACCTGCACGTCGATCACGGTGCCTTGCGAGCCCTGGTCCACGCGCAGCGAGGTGTCCTTCACGTCGGAAGCCTTCTCGCCGAAGATGGCGCGAAGCAGCTTCTCTTCCGGCGTCAGCGTGGTCTCGCCCTTCGGCGTGACCTTGCCCACCAGCGTGTCGCCCGGCTGCACTTCGGCACCGACATAGATGATGCCGGATTCGTCGAGGCGGTTGAGCTGCTGCTCGGCCAGGTTCGGGATGTCGCGCGTGATTTCTTCGGCGCCCAGCTTCGTGTCGCGAGCCATCACCACCAGTTCCTCGATGTGGATCGAGGTGTAGCGGTCTTCGGCGACGACGCGTTCCGAGATCAGGATCGAGTCTTCGAAGTTGTAGCCGTTCCAGGGCATGAACGCGATCAGCATGTTCTGGCCCAGGGCCAGTTCGCCGAGGTCGGTCGATGCGCCGTCGGCCACCACGTCGCCCTTGGCGATCTTGTCGCCGCGCTTGACGATGGGACGCTGGTGGATGTTGGTGTTCTGGTTCGAACGCTGATACTTGATCAGGTTGTAGATGTCCACACCGACTTCACCGGCAGCCGCTTCGGCGTCGTTCACGCGCACCACGACACGGGTCGCATCGACGTAGTCGACGATACCGCCGCGGGTGGCCGTGACCACGGTGCCCGAGTCGACCGCGGAAACGCGCTCGATGCCGGTACCGACCATCGGCTTTTCGGGACGCAGCACAGGCACGGCCTGACGCTGCATGTTGGCGCCCATCAACGCGCGGTTCGCGTCGTCGTGCTCCAGGAACGGCACGAGCGAGGCAGCCACCGACACGATCTGCGCGGGCGACACGTCCATGTACTGGATGCGCTCGGCACCGACCAGGATCGATTCGCCGGCTTCACGCGCGGAGACCAGGTCGCCGGTCAGCTTGCCGTCCTTGTCCAGGACCGCGTTGGCCTGGGCGATGACGTACTTGCCTTCTTCGATGGCCGACAGGTAGTCGATGTCCATCGTGACCTTGCTGTCGACCACGCGGCGGTACGGCGTCTCGATGAAGCCGTACTCGTTCAGGCGGGCGTACAGGGCCAGCGAGTTGATCAGGCCGATGTTCGGGCCTTCAGGCGTTTCGATCGGGCACACGCGGCCGTAATGGGTCACGTGCACGTCGCGCACTTCGAAGCCTGCACGTTCACGCGTCAGACCACCCGGGCCAAGGGCCGACACGCGGCGCTTGTGGGTGATTTCGGACAGCGGGTTCGTCTGGTCCATGAACTGCGACAGCTGCGACGCACCGAAGAATTCCTTCAGCGCGGCCGAGATCGGCTTGCTGTTGATCAGGTCGTGCGGCATCAGCGGCTCTTGCTCGGCCTGACCCAGACGTTCCTTCACGGCCTTCTCGATACGCGCCAGGCCGGTGCGGTACTGGTTTTCGGCCAGTTCGCCGACGCAACGCACGCGGCGGTTGCCCAGGTGGTCGATGTCGTCGACTTCGCCGTTGCCGTTGCGCAGGTCCACGAGGATCTTGACGACGGCCAGGATGTCTTCGTTGGTCAGCACCATCGGGCCGGTCGATTCGTCGCGGCCGACCTTGGCGTTGAACTTCATGCGGCCCACGCGCGACAGGTCGTACGTGTCCGGGTTGTAGAACAGGCGCTGGAACAGGGCCTGCACCGCGTCTTCCGTCGGCGGCTCGCCGGGGCGCATCATGCGGTAGATGGCCACGCGCGCGGCGAACTCGTCCACCGTTTCGTCGATGCGCAGCGTTTGCGAGATGTACGCGCCCTGGTCCAGTTCGTTCGTGTAGATGACCTGGATGTCCTGCACGCCAGCCGTGCGCAGCTTCTTGAGCAGCGCTTCGGTCAGCTCGTCGTTGGCCTTGGCCAGGATTTCGCCGGAGTCGGCGTCGACGATGTTGCGAGCGATGACGCGGCCGACCAGGAAGTCTTCCGGCACGCTGATGTGCGTGGTGCCGCCCTGCTCGAGCTCACGCGTGTGGCGCGCGGTGACGCGCTTGTCCTTGGCGACCACGACCTTGCCCGACTTGTCGGTGATGTCGAAGCGCGCGACTTCGCCGCGCAGGCGCTCGGAGACGAACTCCATCTGCGCGCCGCTGTCCATCAGGCGGAAGTTGTCGTTCACGAAGAAGTTCGCGAGGATCGATTCCGGGTTCAGGCCGATGGCCTTCAGCAGGATCGTGACCGGCATCTTGCGGCGACGGTCCACGCGGAAGTACAGCATGTCCTTCGGGTCGAACTCGAAGTCGAGCCACGAACCGCGGTAGGGAATCACGCGGGCCGAGAACAGCAGCTTGCCCGAGCTGTGCGTCTTGCCCTTGTCGTGTTCGAAGAACACGCCAGGCGAACGGTGCAGCTGCGAGACGATCACGCGCTCGGTGCCGTTGATGATGAACGAACCCTTGTCGGTCATGAGCGGCACTTCGCCCATGTAGACCTCTTGTTCCTTCACTTCCTTGACCACCTTCGACTGCGAGGTCGACGACTCGCGGTCATAGATGATGAGCTGCACCTTGGCGCGCACGGCCGAGGCGAAGGTCAGACCACGGGTCTGGCACTCACGCACATCGAACGCCGGCTTCGCCAGGTTGTACTCGAGGAACTTCATCTCGACGAAACCGTTGTGCGAGACGATCGGGAAGGCGGCGTCGAACGCGGCCTGCAGGCCTTCGACGGTGCGTTGTTTGGGGGCGATGCCGGCTTGCAGGAACGCGGTGTACGCGTCCTTCTGCATCTGCAGCAGGTAAGGGATTTCGACGACGCTGTCGCGGTTACCGAAACTTTTTCGGATGCGCTTGCGTTCGGTGTAACTGTACGCGGACGATTGGGCCATGAGAGCTCCGGTGCTTGAGATCTTCAGCGACTTGTCAGCAGTGCCGGGCGAACGGCACCACTGCTTGGCGGCTGGCCACTACCAGCCGTTGGCGGACGGCGATGCATTGCACATCGCCCGAACCAAGGGGTCTTCTGCAGTCGGGTTCAGAAGACACTCAAAAACGTCTTGGCTTTTGCTTTTTCATCGACCTTTCGGTCTCTGAGAAAACCGGCGCCAAGCCGGCTTTTGGGTGCGCTCTGAAAGCGGCAAAGGCTGGAGGGCCTTTTCAGGCACCTCCAGCCCTCTAGGGGGTCTGAATTACTTCAGTTCCACCTTGGCGCCGGCATCTTCCAGCTTCTTCTTGGCGGCTTCAGCGTCAGCCTTCGACAGGCCTTCCTTGACAGCCTTGGGAGCGGCTTCCACCAGGTCCTTGGCTTCCTTGAGGCCCAGGCCGGTGATTTCGCGCACGGCCTTGATCGCCGACACCTTGTTCGCGCCAGCATCCATCAGCATGACGTTGAATTCGGTTTGCTCTTCAGCGACTGCAGCAGCAGCGCCACCGCCGGCAGCGGGTGCCGACATGGCTGCGGCGCTCACGCCAAACTTCTCTTCGATGGCCTTCACCAGGTCGTTGAGTTCCAGGACCGTCATTGCGTCGAGCGCGGTCAGAAATGCGTCTTTATCGAATGCCATTTTTGTTTCCTAACAATTGGGTTGAATATTCAAAAACGAGGGCGCGCTCAGGCGGCCTGCGCTTCTTCTGCCGGTGCATCGGCGACGGGTGCAGCTTCGCCACCACCACGCTTCTCGGCCAGCGCCGCGAGCACGCGGGCGGTACGAGAGATCGGGGATTGCATCAAGCCCAGCAGTTGCGCCAGCAGCACTTCCTTGGAAGGGATGTTGGCCAGTTGCTTCACGCCTTCGACGTCCAGGGCCTTGCCACCGAATGCGCCACCGCGAATCACCAACTTGTCGTTGGTCTTCGCGAAATTGGCCACCACCTTTGCGGCAGCCACAGCGTCTTCGGAGAAGCCATAGATCAGCGGACCGGTCATCTGGTCGCCGACGATCTCAAACGGGCTGCCAGCGACAGCACGGCGAGCCAGCGTGTTCTTCAGAACACTCAGGGTCACACCGTTGCTGCGCGCTTCGCTGCGCAGTTTGGTCATATCGGCCACCGTGATGCCACGGTATTCCGCCATCACGAGCGTTTGAGCTTTTGCGGCGAGGCTGGTCACATCACTGATGACCGCTTCTTTCTCACTGCGATTCAGACTCAAGGTCTACTCCTTTTAATGCGACCTTCGGCCGGGGCCTCGGATCGCGCTTCATGCAGCGACCAACTGTTTCGGAACAAAAATCAAATTCCTTGCAGTGGGGTCGCCATCTGCGCTGGATACCGGAAGGATCGATCCGGCCATTAAGTGCAGCGCCCTGCACACCAGCGGTCTTGGATGGCTCGCGGCAACCGAAGCTGCCGCGACCCACCACATTCGCCCTCTCCTTGCGGGATCGGGCCAATCTCTTTAGCTTGCCGAGATGGTTTGCGTGTCCACGCGGACACCCAGACCCATCGTCGACGACACAGCCACCTTGCGCAGGTACACGCCCTTGCTGGTCGCCGGCTTGGCCTTGACCAGAGCGTCGATCAGCGCAGCGAGGTTGCCTTGCAGCTTGTCGTTGTCGAACGAGCGACGGCCGATCGTGCCGTGGATGATGCCGGCCTTGTCGACGCGGAATTGGACCTGGCCAGCCTTGGCGTTCTTGACAGCGGTGGCGACGTCAGGCGTCACGGTGCCAACCTTGGGGTTGGGCATCAGGCCACGCGGGCCGAGGATCTGACCGAGCGTACCGACGACGCGCATGGCATCGGGGGCAGCGATCACGACGTCGAAAGGCATGTCGCCAGCCTTGACCATCGCAGCCAGGTCGTCCATGCCGACGATGTCGGCGCCGGCGGCCTTGGCTTCTTCAGCCTTGGCGCCTTGGGCGAACACGGCGACGCGCTTGGTCTTGCCGGTGCCGTTCGGCAGCACGACAGCACCGCGAACCACCTGGTCCGACTTCTTCGCGTCGATGCCCAGTTGCACGGCCACGTCGATCGATTCGTCGAACTTGGCGGTGGCGGCATCCTTGACGATGACGATGGCGTCAGCCAGGGGGTACAGCTTGTTGCTGTCGACCTTGCCTTGCAGCGACTTTTGCTTCTTGGTGATCTTGGACATTTACACGCCCTCCACATTCACGCCCATCGAGCGGGCCGAGCCGGCGATGGTGCGAACTGCTGCGTCGAGGTCGGCGGCAGTCAGGTCCTTCATCTTGGCCTTGGCGATTTCTTCGAGCTGAGCGCGCGTGATCTTGCCGACCTTGTCGGTGTGCGGACGGGCCGAGCCCTTGTCCAGCTTGATGGCCTTCTTGATCAAGGTGATCGCCGGGGGCGTCTTGATGATGAAGGTGAAGCTCTTGTCAGCGAACGCGGTGATGACCACCGGCAGCGGCAGACCCGGCTCGACGCCTTGGGTTTGCGCGTTGAACGCCTTGCAGAACTCCATGATGTTCAGACCGCGCTGACCCAGTGCGGGACCGATCGGCGGGGACGGGTTGGCCTTACCAGCTGGCACTTGCAGCTTGATGAAGCCGACGATTTTTTTCGCCATGCTTTGCTCCTTGCGGGTGATATCGCCTTGGCTCTCGCCGCGGCTCCCCGGGGTTAAACGACTCTTCGATCAAGACCGCGCGCCGAGTCGGACAACGCGCAGCCGGAAACTGGCAGGCCCGCCCGAAGGCAGGCCATGGGATCAGGTCTTCTCGACCTGACCGAATTCGAGCTCCACAGGGGTGGCGCGGCCGAAAATCATGACCGACACGCTGACCTTGCTCTTCTCGTAGTTGACGTCTTCCACCGTGCCATTGAAGTCGGTGAACGGGCCTTCCTTGACGCGCACGAACTCACCCACGGTGAACTCGACCTTGTGGCGCGGCTTCTCGGTGCCCTGCTGCATCTGGTTGACGATGTCCTCGACCTCTTTCTGCGAGATCGGGGCCGGACGGTTCTTGGCACCGCCCACGAAACCCGTCACCTTGTTGGTGTGCTTCACCAGGTGCCAGCTCTCGTCGTCCATGATCATTTCGACCAGCACGTAGCCCGGGAAGAAACGGCGCTCGGTGGTGCGCTTCTGGCCGTTCTTGATCTCGACCACTTCTTCGGTCGGAACCAGGATGCGGCCGAACTTGTCCTGCATGCCGGCGCGGGTGATGCGCTCGGTGATGTTGCGCTCGACAGCCTTTTCCATGCCCGAGTAGGCATGCACCACGTACCAACGCAGATCAGGGTTGGCAGCGGGGGTCAGGAGAGGGTTCTGCTCCTCTTCCGGCGTGCTCTGCGTGGTTTCAACTGCGTCGTCGGTCATTATTTTCTCCAGCCCAGAATGAGGTCAAAGAACACCCATTCGAGCGTCTTGTCGGTGAGCCAGAGGAAGACGGACATGATCGCCACAAAGGCGAACACATAGGCCGTCATCTGCATCGATTCCTTGCGGGTCGGCCACACGACCTTCTTGACCTCGCGCCACGAGTCACGACCGAAAGCCCACAGCTGACGGCCATTCTCGGAGCTGCCGAAGGCGCCCACGGCCGCGGCCAGGCCGACCAGCAGCGCAGCCCATTGCACCAGCGAGCCTTGGCGCGACAGCAGGTAGAACGCCACGATGGCGCCCACTGCCAGCACCACCGCCGCAGCCAGCTTGGCTTTGTCGGCACCCGTGCTCACGGTTTCGATTTGAGAAGTGGCCATGTCGGCTGATTTCCTGTGGCCTCGCGGCCTTCAATTCAATGCGTCTCTTGAGACGCCGAAGCCCATCGGATCGCGATGGGCTTGTCGGGGTGCCACCTAGGTGGCAGGGGCAGTAGGAATCGAACCTACAACCTTCGGTTTTGGAGACCGACGCTCTGCCAATTGAGCTATACCCCTCCGGTACTCTTTTCGCTCGACTTAGATGTCGAGGATCTTGGCCACGACGCCCGAACCCACGGTACGGCCGCCTTCACGGATGGCGAAGCGCAGGCCTTCTTCCATCGCGATCGGGTTGATCAGCTTCACGGTGATGCTGACGTTGTCGCCAGGCATGACCATTTCCTTGTCCGCGGGCAGCTCGATCGCGCCGGTCACGTCCGTCGTGCGGAAGTAGAACTGCGGACGGTAGTTGTTGAAGAACGGCGTGTGACGGCCGCCTTCGTCCTTGGACAGGACATACACCTCGGCGGTGAAGTGCACGTGCGGCTTGATCGAGCCGGGCTTGCACAGCACTTGGCCGCGTTCGACTTCTTCGCGCTTCGTGCCGCGCAGCAGCACGCCGACGTTGTCGCCAGCTTGACCTTGGTCCAGCAGCTTGCGGAACATTTCCACGCCGGTGCAGGTGGTCTTGACGGTGGGGCGGATACCGACGATTTCGATTTCTTCGCCGACCTTGATCACGCCGCGCTCGACAGCGCCGGTCACCACGGTGCCGCGACCCGAGATCGAGAACACGTCTTCCACGGGCATCAGGAACGTGCCGTCCACAGCGCGCTCGGGCGTGGGGATGTACGTGTCCAGGGCTTCTGCCAGCTTCATGATGGCGCCTTCACCCAGGTCACCCTTGTCGCCTTCCAGGGCGAGCTTGGCCGAGCCGTGGATGATGGGGGTGTCGTCGCCGGGGAATTCGTACTTGTCGAGGAGTTCGCGAACTTCCATTTCGACCAGCTCGAGCAGTTCCTTGTCGTCGACCATGTCGCACTTGTTCAGGAACACGATGATGTAGCCCACGCCCACCTGGCGAGCCAGCAGGATGTGTTCACGGGTCTGGGGCATCGGGCCGTCAGCGGCCGAGCACACCAGGATGGCGCCGTCCATCTGGGCAGCGCCGGTGATCATGTTCTTCACGTAGTCGGCGTGGCCGGGGCAGTCGACGTGTGCGTAGTGGCGGTTGGCCGTTTCGTACTCGACGTGCGCGGTATTGATCGTAATGCCGCGAGCCTTTTCTTCAGGCGCTGCGTCGATCTGGTCGTAAGCCTTGGCTTCGCCGCCGAACTTGGCCGACAGCACGGTGGCGATCGCAGCCGTCAGCGTGGTCTTGCCGTGGTCAACGTGACCGATCGTGCCCACGTTCACGTGCGGCTTGGTGCGGGTGAATTTACCTTTTGCCATTTTTCGACTCCGAAAAAAACGATTTCAACGCATGCAGATGGGTCGCAAGCCTGTCGTTGCAACCCCAGAAAACTGGTGCCCTTTGCGGGAATCGGACCCGCGACCTCTCCCTTACCAAGGGAGTGCTCTACCACTGAGCCAAAAGGGCTTTTGTTCTAACCAAATCGCTTCCGGCGCCGAACCGGGTCTCTGGAGCGGGAGACGGGAATCGAACCCGCGTCATCAGCTTGGAAGGCTGGGGTTCTACCATTGAACTACTCCCGCATCGGGGGCACTTCAAGGCACCCAAAGCGCTAGATCCAATCGCTCTTAGAAACCAAATTCATCGCTGGTGGAGAGGGCTGGATTCGAACCAGCGTACTCGTAAGAGGGCAGATTTACAGTCTGCTGCCATTAACCACTCGGCCACCTCTCCGGCGAACCTCGAAATATAGCACGATTTTGTGACTACACAGGATTCCCAGCAAAAGATGAAGCGTGGAAACCTGCTCGAGGTGTGAAGCCTCTGATTATGAGCGAAGTTCGGAGCCTCCCGACTGCTGCGCCTCACGCCATGCACGGGCTTGACCAAAATGACCGCAGCCGATGAACGGAACCGGCGGCCGGAGCGCAGAAAGCGGCGAGGGATGATTCGACATCAGCACCTTATGGCGCCCAACGTCGATCAACGCACGCTTACTTTGCGCGTGCGAGCCCCATAGCATAAAAACAACAGGTCGCTCGCCCTGCGCCACATGGCGAATCACGGCGTCGGTCAGCACCTCCCAGCCGCGGCCTGCATGGCTGGCCGGCTGGGCTTCCTCGACCGTCAGACAGGTGTTGAGCAGCAGCACGCCGTGCGTCGCCCATTTCACAAGACTGCCGCCCGGGTTCGGAAACGCCGGCGGCGGCGTGCCCAGGTCGCGCTGGAGCTCCTTGAAGATGTTGCGCAGCGACGGCGGCAGCGCCACGCCCGACGCCACCGAGAAGGCCAGCCCCTCGGCCTGCCCGCGCCCGTGGTATGGGTCCTGGCCCAGGATCACCACCCGCACGTCTTCCGGCGGCGTGAGTTCCAGCGCCCGCAGCGGCTGCGGCGGAAAGATCACCGCCCCCGCGTCGAGGCGCTCGCGCAGGAAACCCTGCAGCTTCTGGCCGACCGCGCCGGCAAAGAACTCGTCGACCAGCGGCTGCCAGCCCGGTGCCACCGGCCAGTCGGCAGGATCGCTGCTCGACAGCTGGTCCGGCCGCGTCATTTGAACAATGCGGCGAGTGCCTCGCCGGGTTCCTTGGCGCGCATGAAGGCTTCGCCGACGAGGAAGGCGTTGACGCCCGCGCCGCGCAGCGTGGCGACGTCCTCGCGCGTGGCGATGCCCGATTCGGTCACCGGCAGGCGATCGGCCGGCAGCTTCGGCAGCAAATCGATGGTGGCCTGGATCGACACCTCGAAGTTGCGCAGGTTGCGGTTGTTGACGCCGATGAGCGGTGTCTTGAGCTTCAGCGCGCGATCGAGCTCGCCCGCGTCGTGCACCTCGACCAGCACCGCCATGCCCAGCCCGCGCGCGATGGCCTCGTAGTCCTTGATCTGCGCGTCGTCGAGGCAGGCGGCGATCAGCAGGATCGCGTCGGCGCCCATCGCGCGCGACTCGTACACCTGGTAGGCGTCGACGATGAAATCCTTGCGCAGCACGGGCAGGTCGCACGAGGCGCGCGCCTGCTTCAGGTAGTCGACGCCGCCCTGGAAGAACTGCTTGTCGGTCAGCACCGAGAGGCAGGCCGCGCTCACCACGCCGTCGCCCTCGGCATAGCTTTGCGCGATGTCGGCCGGAATGAAGTCTTCGCGCAGCACGCCCTTGCTCGGGCTGGCCTTCTTGACCTCGGCGATCACCGCCGCCTGGCCGGCCGCGATCTTGGCGCGCAAGGCGGCCTCGAAGTCGCGCGTGAGCACGCGGCTTTCGGCGTCGAAGCGCACGGCTTCGAGCGGGGCACGCTTCAGTGCAGCGGCGACTTCCTGGTGTTTGACGGCGACGATCTTGTCGAGAATGTCTGACATGGCTTGCTCTGCTTTCGGTGGCACGACGGCCTGATTCTCAGAAGGAGGTGGAGGCCTTGACCAGCTCGTCGAGCTTGGCCCTGGCCGCACCCGACGCGATGGCCTGGCGCGAGCGCTCCACGCCCGCCGGCACCGAGTCGACCACGTTGGCTGCGTACAGCGCCGCGCCCGCGTTGAGGAGCACGATGTCCAGCGCCGGACCGGCCTGGTTGTCCAGCACGCCGATCAGCATGGCCTTCGACTGCTCGGGCGTCTCGACGCGCAGCGAACGGTTGCTCGCCATCTGGAAGCCGAAATCTTCCGGGTGCAGTTCGTACTCGCGGATTTCGCCGTCCTTGAGCTCGCCGATCATGGTGGCAGCGCCCAGTGAGATCTCGTCCATGCCGTCGCGGCCGTAGACCACCAGCGCATGCTCGGCGCCGAGGCGTTGCAGCGCACGCACCTGGATGCCCACGAGGTCGGGGTGAAACACGCCCATCAGGATGTTCGGTGCGCCGGCCGGGTTGGTCAGCGGGCCGAGGATGTTGAAGATCGTCTTGATGCCGAGCTCCTTGCGCACCGGCGCGACGTTCTTCATCGCGGGATGGTGGTTCGGCGCGAACATGAAGCCGATGCCGACCTGCGCGATGCACTGCGCGATCTGCTCGGGCTTGAGGTTGATGTTGACGCCCAGCGACTCCAGCACGTCGGCACTGCCCGACTTGCTCGACACGCTGCGCCCGCCATGCTTGCTCACCTTGGCGCCGGCCGCGGCCGCGACGAACATCGAGCAGGTCGAGATGTTGAAGGTGTGCGAGCCGTCGCCGCCGGTGCCGACGATGTCCACGAGGTTCGTGGTGTCGGCCACGGGCACCTTGGTCGACACCTCGCGCATCACCTGCGCGGCGGCGGTGATTTCGCCGATGGTTTCCTTCTTCACGCGCAGGCCGGTGATCAGCGCGGCCATCATCACGGGCGAACACTCGCCGCTCATGATGAGCCGCACGATGTGCAGCATCTCGTCGTGGAAGACTTCGCGGTGTTCGATGGTGCGCTGCAGCGCTTCCTGGGGGGTGATCATGAAGAGTCTCCTCGGTGTGTGCGTATCGGCAGGCCTCAAGCCTTGAAGAAGCCGCGGATCGCCGCGACGGCGCGGTCGACGCCCGCGGCATCGACATCCAGGTGCGTCACGAAGCGCAGGCGGTACAGCCCGGTCGCGAGGATGCCCCGCTGGTTGAGGCTGGCGAGCAGTTCCGCGGAACGCGCCTGCGCCGCCCCCGTGAGATCGACGAACACGATGTTCGTGTGCGGCGCCTCGACCTTCAGGCCGTCGATGCCCTCGAGCCCCTGTGCGAGGCGCTGCGCCAGCGCATGGTCGTCCGCCAGGCGGTCGATGTGGTGGTCGAGCGCATGCGAGGCCGCCGCCGCCAGCAGGCCGGCCTGCCGCATGCCGCCGCCCGCCATCTTGCGGATGCGGTGGGCGCGCGCGATGAACTCGCGCGAACCGACCAGCGTCGAGCCGATGGGTGCGCCCAGGCCCTTGCTGAAGCACACCGACACGCTGTCGAAGCACTGCGCGATACGGCGGGCTTCGGCGCGGATGTCGGTTCGCTTGTTCAGCGCAGCCTGTGCGGTGGCGGCATTGAAAAGCCGCGCGCCATCCAGGTGCCGCTGCAGCCCCTTGCTTTTCGCCAGGTCGGTCGCGGCCTGCACGTACTCGAAGGGCAGCAGCTTGCCGCCCAGCGTGTTCTCCAGCGCCAGCAGCTTCGTGCGCGCAAAGTGCGCGTCATCGGGCTTGATGGCCGCCTCGATCTGCGCGAGCGGCAGCGTGCCGTCGGGTGCGTGGTCCAGCGGCTGCGGCTGCACGCTACCGAACACCGCGGCGCCGCCGCCTTCCCAGCGGTAGGCATGCGCCTGCTGGCCGACGATGTACTCGTCGCCGCGGCCGCAGTGCGACAGGATCGCGCACAGGTTGCTCTGCGTGCCGGTAGGCACGAACAGCGCCGCCTCGAAGCCCAGCAGCGCGGCGATCTTCTCCTGCAGCGCATTGACGCTCGGGTCGGTGCCGAAGACGTCGTCGCCCAGCGGCGCAGCCGCCATGGCCTCGCGCATCGCGGGCGTGGGCTGCGTGACGGTGTCGCTGCGCAGGTCGACGATGGGAGTGCGTTCGGTCATGGTGGGTCAGTCCAGAAAGTTCTTAAGCATGGCGTGGCCGTGCTCGGTGAGGATCGATTCGGGATGGAACTGCACGCCTTCGATGCGCACGTCGTGCGCAAAGCCGGTGTGCCGCACGCCCATGATCTCGCCGTCGTCGGTCCAGGCGGTGACAGCCAGTTCCTTCGGGCAGCTCTCGCGCTCGATCGAGAGCGAGTGGTAGCGGTTGACGATGAACTTCTGCGGCAGCCCCGCGAACACGCCCTCTTGCGTGGTCGTGATCTCGCTGGTCTTGCCGTGCATGAGCTGCTGCGCGCGCACGATCTTGCCGCCGAAGGCCGCGCCGATGGCCTGGTGGCCCAGGCACACGCCCAGAATGGGCAGCTTGCCCGCGAAGGCCTCGATGGCCGCCACCGACACGCCCGCCTCGGCCGGCGAACACGGCCCCGGCGACACCACCAGCCGCGTCACGCCCGAGGCGATCAGCGCGCCGATCTGCTCGAGGGTGATCTCGTCGTTGCGGTGCACCTGCACGTCCGCTCCCAGCTCGCCGAAGTACTGGACGATGTTGTAGGTGAACGAATCGTAGTTGTCGATCATCAGCAGTTTCATGGCTTGCTCACAATCCGGTGCACGCCCTTGACGACGGGGAACACGTTGAAGTTGATCAGGAGGCCCAGCTTGAGGCCCGACAGGCGCAGTGCGGCGAGCACCTGCGCGCGGTGCAGGTCGGTCAGCACATCGACGGCGCGCAGCTCGACGATGACCGACTGCTCGATCACGAAGCCCGCGCGGTACACCTCGCCGAGCGACCGGCCCTTGTAGCTGGCCGACAGCGCCACGTCGCGCGTGAAGCCTATCTCGCGTTCGGCGAGTTCGATGGCCAGTGCTGCAGCGTAGGCGCCCTCGTCGAGCCCCGTGCCGAGCACGCGCTGCACCTCGACGGCGGCACCGATGATCTCGTGCGAGAAGTCGTTCTGGATGTCCGGTGCGGAATTCATCGTATTACCTCCGTGCTGCGCACTGCGGTGCGAGCTTGCTTGGGGCGGCCCGGCGCTGCGCTCATTCCAGGCCTTCCTCGACCAGTTCGGCGGCGCGCAGGAGTGCGCGCGCCTTGGCTTCTGTTTCCTTCCACTCCAGCTCGGGCACCGAGTCGGCGACCACGCCGGCCGCAGCCTGCACGTGCAGCATCTGGTCCTTGA
This sequence comes from Variovorax sp. GW531-E2, assembly GCF_059423125.1. NCBI lineage: Bacteria > Pseudomonadati > Pseudomonadota > Betaproteobacteria > Burkholderiales > Comamonadaceae > Variovorax > Variovorax sp. GW531-E2. The sequence goes on from NZ_JBWKXQ010000015.1 coordinate 107,653, forward strand.
CGATGCCGGTGCGGATCGCGATGGCCACGTCCATGTCGCCCGCGTAGCTGATGTAGCCGCAGGCGCCGCCGTAGAGGCCGCGCTTGGTGGGCTCCAGCTGGTCGATGAGTTCCATCGCATGCACCTTGGGCGCTCCGGTCAGCGTGCCGGCGGGGAACGTGGCCTTGAGCACGTCGATGGCGGTCATGCCGTCCTTCAGCGTGCCTTCGACGTTGCTCACGATGTGCATCACGTGGCTATAGCGCTCCACCGCGAAGGCCTCGGTCACCTTCACGGTGCCGGTCTTGGCGATGCGGCCGATGTCGTTGCGCGCCAGGTCGATCAGCATCACGTGCTCGGCGCGCTCCTTCGGGTCGTTGATGAGTTCCACCTCGGCCGCCTTGTCGAGCTCGATCGACGCGCCGCGCGGGCGCGTGCCGGCCAGCGGGCGGATGGTGATCTTCTGCTCGCCGTCGCCCGTGTTCTCCTGGCGCACCAGGATCTCGGGCGAGGCGCCCACCACGTGGAAGTCGCCCAGGTTGTAGTAGTACATGTAGGGCGACGGGTTCAGCGAACGCAGCGCGCGGTACAGCGACAGCGGCGACTCGGTGTAGCGCTTGCTGATGCGCTGGCCCACCTGCACCTGCATGAAGTCGCCGGCGGCGATCATCTCCTTGGCACGCTCCACGGCCGCGAGGTAGTCGGCCTTGGCGAAGCTGCGCTCGGGCGGATGCGCCTGCGTGGGCTTCACGACGGGCGCACTCACCGAGTACTTGAGCTTGTCCTTCAGCTCGCGCAGGCGGCGCTTGCCCACGGCGTAGGCCTCGGGCTGCTTCGGGTCGGCGTAGACGATGAGGTACAGCTTGCCCGACAGGTTGTCGATGACCGCGAGTTCTTCGCACTGCAGCAGCAGGATGTCGGGGCAGCCCAGCGCGTCGGGCGGGCAGCTCTTTTCGAGCTTGCGCTCGATGTGGCGCACGGTGTCGTAGCCGAAGTAGCCGGCCAGGCCGCCACAGAAGCGCGGCAGGCCGGGCCGCAGCGCGACCTTGAAGCGCTTCTGGTAGTCGGCCACGAAGTCCAACGGGTTGCCCTTGGCGGTCTCGACGACCTGGCCGTCGGTCACGACTTCGGTGACGGCCTCGTCGCCGAAGCCCGAGGCACGCAACAAGGTGCGCGCCGGCAGGCCGATGAAGCTGTAGCGCCCGAAGCGCTCGCCACCCACGACCGATTCGAGCAGGAAGCTGTGCTTGCCGCCGCCCTGCGAATGGGCGAGTTTCAGATAGAGGGAAAGCGGCGTTTCGAGGTCGGCAAAGGCCTCGGCCATCAGCGGGATGCGGTTGTAGCCCTGGGCGCTGAGGCTCTTGAATTCAAGTTCGGTGATCACGGATCGTTCTCCAGTTGCCTGCCGACGCTCCTTTGGCCGGTGGCAAGGTCATTCACGAGAGTGGCCCGGTGCCGGCATGCGTGCCGGCTCGGAACCGCGGGCGCACGGCGTGCGCCGCGCAATCAAACAGTCAGCGATGTATGGCGACGCCAGGGCCAGGCTCCCCGGCTGCCTTCACCTGTTTGAATGATGTGATGAACGAACATGGAGCGCCGAGTTTAGCCCACGAAAACGAGGCCTTGTGCAACCGCAGGCTTCAGGGTTCCCCCGGAGCCTCTCGGATAAAACGAAAAGATACATTCGCACGACCGTTCGCAAATTCAAGGAGACTCACTTGCTCGCACCCCTGCTCCCGGCCGTGTTCTCCCGCCTCGCGGCGCTCGCTGTCCTGTCGGCCGCGCTCTGCGGCAGTGCCTTCGCGGCGCAGGTCGAGGTGGCGGGCGTCAAGCTCGACGACCAGATGGACCTGCGCGGCGCCCCGCTGGTGCTCAACGGCGCGGGCATCCGCTACAAGACCATCATCAAGGTCTACACGGCCGGCCTGTACCTGGGCAAGAAGGCCTCGACCACCGAAGAGGCGCTGGCCGTGCCGGGCCCCAAGCGCGTGGCGATCACGATGCTGCGCGACATCGACGCCAACGAGCTCGGCAAGCTCTTCGTCAAGGGCGTGGAAGACAACTCGCCCAAGAGCGAGATGGTCAACCTGATCCCCGGCCTGTTGCGCATGGGCCAGATGTTCGCGGACCAGAAACAGCTCAAGGCCGGCGACACCTTCACCATCGACTGGGTGCCCGGTACGGGCACGCTGATCACGGTGCGCGGCGTGCCGCAGCCCGACCCGGTGAAGGAAGTGGCGTTCTTCAATGCGCTGATGCGCATCTGGCTCGGCCCGAACCCGGCCGACTGGAAGCTGAAGGACGCGCTGCTCGGCAAGCAGTAAGTAGCCGGGCGGCCCGTCAGGCCGCCGCGAGGTCGGCCAGCGATTCCACGAAGCCGTCCGCATCCACGCCGCGCACCGGCTCGCCGTGGTTGTAGCCGTAGGTCACGAGCACCACGGGGCAGCCGGCGGCGCGCGCGGCACGCGCGTCGTTGCTCGAATCGCCCACCATCAGCGTGCGCGCGGGCACCGTGCCCAGCGCCTCGCAGGTCTTCAGCAGCGGCAGCGGATCGGGCTTCTTGCGCTCGAAGGCGTCGCCGCCGAACACCTGCTCGAAGAAGCCGTCGAGCCCCTTCGCGGCCAGCAGCGGCTTGGCGAAGGAGGTCGGCTTGTTCGTGAGGCAGGCCAGTCGCAGCCCGCGCGCGCGCAGCGCCTTCAGGCCCTCGACCACGCCGGGGTAGGCGGACGAATACCGGCCGTTGATCTCGAGGTAGTGGTGCTGGTAGCGCTCCCACGCGCGATCGAACAGCGCCGCCGGGGCCGGTGCACCCACGTGCGCCAGCGCCGACAGGATCAGGTGCTCCGAGCCCTTGCCCACCATGCGCTCGATGGCGGCGGGCGCCACCGGCGGCAGCTCGAGGTCGCGCAGCATGCGGTTCAGGGCTTCGGCAAAGTCGCCGAGCGTGTCGACCATGGTGCCGTCGAGGTCGACGATGGCGGCGTCGAAGCGGGAGAGATCGGTGCGAAGAGTGTCCAAAACAGGCGGCTCCCGGGGAGCGAAGTGGGTGGTGGATGCGCGAGGCACGCATTGTCCCCCGGCCGCAAAATAGGCGCCCATGACCCCCACGACGCC
>NZ_JBWKXQ010000016.1:0-22124 GCF_059423125.1 Variovorax sp. GW531-E2
GGGCGGGTTGCTCGACGTGCTGGCCGACAGCGGCTTCGTGCAGAACCGCACCCTGTACTTCTGCTATTCGGAGCCGGAGGCGGCGGGCGGATCGGCCAACAGCACCGCGCTCGCACGCGCCCGCCTGTCGGCCGACGGCACGGCGCTGGAGGCGCTGAAAGTCATCTTCAGCCAGAAGCCCAAGGTCGCGAGCCGCGCGCACTTCGGGTGCCGCATCGTCGAGTCCCGCGACGGGACTCTCTTTCTCACGCTCGGCGACCGCTTCGGCCGCAAGGACGATGCACAGACGCTCGACAACCACCACGGCAAGGTGGTGCGCATCGCCAAGGACGGCAGCGTGCCGAAAGACAACCCCTTCGTCGGCAAGCCGGGTGCGCTGCCTGAGATCTGGAGCTACGGCCATCGCAACAGCCAGGGCGCGACGCTCGCGCCCGATGGCCGTTTCTGGATGACCGAGCACGGCCCTCAGGGCGGTGACGAAATCAACATCCCGCGTGCCGGCGTCAACCACGGCTGGCCGGTGATCACCTATGGCGAGAACTACGGCGGCGGCAAGATCGGCGAGGGCATCACCCGCAAGGACGGCATGGAACAGCCGCTGCATTACTGGGTGCCGTCGATCGCGCCCTCGGGCATGGCCTTCCTGACCAGCGACCGCTACGGCGCCGGCTGGAAGGGCAACCTGTTCGTGGGCTCGCTGAAGTTCGGCTATCTCGACCGCATCGAACTGAAGGACGACAAGGTCGTCGCCGAGCACAAGCTGCTGGCCGACGGCCGGGCCCGCATCCGCGACGTGAAGCAGGGGCCGGATGGCCTGCTCTACGTGCTCACCGACGAGTCCGACGGCAAGCTGCTGCGCCTGCGGCCGAACTGACCGACGCCTCAGCCGGGGCAGCCCGGCAGCGGCAGCGTCGGCAGCAGGCGGCGCCAGAGCCGCCGCCACTCGGGCCAGTCGTGCCCGCCTTCGGTCGTGGCCACGCGTTCCGCCGGCAACGCCCCGGCCAGCAGCCGGTGGCTGAAGGCAAAGCGGTCGTCGAGCGCGTAGCCCAGGTACAGCGGCGGCCGGTCGCCGAAGGTGCGGGTGTGGCCGACGTAGCCGCGCAGCCATTGCCACAGCTGCGTGTCGCTGGGCGTGCGCGGGTCGCTGCCCGGTGGCGCGTCGAGCGGGCCGCGCCAGCGCGACAGGCCGCCGGCATTGGCGATGTCCTGGCTCAGCACGCGTTCGCCCAGGTACGGCGCCAGCACGACCAGGCCGGCGAGGTCGCCGGGGTGCGTCTGGGCATACAGCAGCCCGCCGAAACCGCCGACCGAGATGCCTGCGATCCAGATCGCCTTGTAGCCCTGGCGGCGCGCCGGTGCGATCACGTCCCGATCCAGCCGGTCGAGGATGGTCTTGTTGCGGTAGTAGCCCATGTGGGCATCGACGCGCAGGGTGTCGACCGCGAGCCGGTTCTCGTTCAGGGCGTCGATGAAGCCTTCGCGCACGAACTCCTCGGGCGCCGAGTAGGCGCCGGGCAGCAGCACGATCAGCGTGTCGGCGCTGCGGGTGCAACTGCTCTTTTCCAGTGTGCTGGCCAGTGGTGCCTCGGCGGTGCGCAACCCGCCGCAGCCGGCGAGCAGCAGCAGCGAGGCGGCGCCGAGGAGCAGGGCGAGGCGGCGGCGCAGGAGCGACAGGGTCTGCATCCGCCGGAGTCTAGGCGCCTGGGCGAGCGAGGGTCGGAATCGGCAGGTCGACCATCACGGGTTGTCCCGGCACGGTGCAGCCGGTGTCGCAGCACTTGCCGGGCTGGCGGTTCTTCGTGATGGCGCGGCGCGGGTCGTGCGGCGCGGCGGCCGGCGTGCCGTCGGCCGCGATGCCGCGCTCGAGCAGGCGCTCGACCAGCTCGACCTTCGAGCCGACCGGGTAGTTGCGCCAGATCTCCTGCTTCATCGCCGCCGGCGAGCCGCCGCCGTGCAGGCTGATCACGCTGTACCAGCCGCCCTGGTAGCCGGCGGTGAGGTCTTCGATGAAGCGGGCCGTCTCGATGCGCTGCTCGTAGGGAATGGCGGGGTTGGCACGCAACACGTCGGACAGCCGCGCCGCGGTCTCGGGGTTGTGGTCTTCGTCGGGGCCGGGCAGGGTGACGATGAGGCCGCCGCTCACGTAGTGGGCGATGCGGTGCATGTCATAGATCTTCGTGGCCAGCAGCAGCTTGCCGATGTTGCTGAACACCGGGTCGGGCATGAAGACCTCACAGTGGTCGTCGGCCTTGCCGTAGACGCTGGCCGCCACGCCGCAGGCAAAGAAGCTCTCGGTGATGGTGATCAGCTCGACCATCTGCTCGCGCAGGTGGCTCTCCTTGCCGGGGTCGAAGCCGTTGGCCTCGCACATGAGTGCGCCGGCGCCGATCAGAAGGTCGCCGAAGCCGGCGCGGGCCGCGATGCAGCTGTGGCGGTGGTGCGTGGCGTAGCTGTAGGTCAGGTGGCCCGAGTGCTCCCATTCGCCGGCGTAGAACACGCGCTCCCACGGCACGAACACCCGGTCGAACATGCACACGCCGGTGCTCTGGCCGTACTTGCGGCTGAAGAGCGCATCGCCGTGCTCGAGCTTCTCGCCGGGCCGCCCGGCCGGCCGCGCGACGATGGTGAGGCCGGGCGCATCGAGCGGCACGGCGCAGCAGACGGCGAAGTCGGCGTCTTCCTTGCCCATGTTCCGGCAGGGCATGACCAGCAACTCGTGCACATACGGCGCGCCGGTCACGATGGCCTTGGTGCCCGAGATGACGATGCCGCGCGCGTTGCGCTCGACCACGTGCAGGTAGCTGTCGACGTTCGCCTGCTCGTGCGGTCGGCGGCTGCGGTCGCCCTTGGCGTCGGTCATGGCGACGCCCAGGGTCAGGTCCTGGTCCTGGATGCGGTGCAGGTAGTCGTGGAAGCGGGCCGTGTGCTCGGTGCTGCCGCGCGCGTCGTCGATGCGCGCCGACACCTGCGTGATGGCGTTGAGCGCGTCGTGCGTCAGGTAGCGCTGGGCGCAGCCGGTTTCCTGGCACACCAGCCGCACGGCCTCGAGCTTGTTGAGCAGGTCGCCCGAGCTCGTGTTGATGTGCGAGAGCCGGTTCACGCGCTTGCCGCTGGTGTGCTGCACGGCGGTCATGAGCGGCGCGTACTCGGGCTTCAGCGCGTGGTCGTAGGTGAGGGCGATGGCGTTGATGCCGGGCTGGAAGGCGGGCTCGTCGGCCACGCTGGCGATGCGGCGGCCGTCGACGAACACGGTGGGCGTGTAGCGGCGCAGCGATTCACGGTAGTCGGCGCCGGACATGAGGAGGGCGTCGGAAGGTGGGGCATTCATGCGTGGTTGTCTCCAGGGGCTCGTGGGGATTTTTGGACCGTTGGCGCATAAATTTAAACACTGTTCAAAATTTAGATCAACGTTCGAAAAATTGATCGGCGACCATGTCGAGGGCTATAGTCCCGCCCATGCACGCCAAGCTCCAACGCCGCCAGACCCTCACCGACGCCCGCCGCGCCCTGGTGCTCGACGCCGCCCGAACGGTGTTTGCCGAGGCGGGCATCGAGGGCGCGAGCATCCGTGAGATCGCGAAGAAAGCCGGGTACACGCCGGGCGCCATCTATTCGTACTTCGAGAGCAAGGAGGCGATCTACGCGGCCTTGCTCGACGAGTCGCTGCTGCGCCTGCAGGCCGCCGTGGCTGAGGTGGCGGTGTCCGAGCGCCGGCCCGACCAGGCCCTGGCCGCCAAGGCCCAGGCCTGGTTCGACTTCTACGCGGCGAACCCGCGCGACCTCGACCTCGGCTTCTATCTGGTGCATGGCATGCGGCCCCGGGGGCTCACGCACGCGCTCGACCACGAACTGAACGACCGCCTCTACGACGCCCTGCGTCCCTGCGAGGAGGCGCTGCTGGCGTTGGGCCTCGATGCCGACCTCGCGCAGCAGGAGAACACGGCGCTGTTCGCGCATGGCGTCGGCCTGCTGCTGATGCAGCACACGGGGCGCATCCGCATGTTCAGGCAGTCGGCCGATGCACTGTTCAAGACCTACCTTGCGCAGCTGGTGCAGCGATCGACCCCGGTCGCAACGGCGGACGATCCCGCGAAACCCGCACTTTTCAGTGGTACGGTTCAGCCCAGTTCAACCGATACCTGAAAGAAGAAGTCCATGCTGCTCGACGCCACGCAATCCCAACTCGTCCTGGTCGATTACCAGGCGCGGCTGATGCCGGCGATCTTCGAAGGCGAAGCGGCAGCGCGCAATGCGGCGCGCCTGGGCCAGATGGCGCAGTGGGTCGACGTGCCGGTCTGGGGCACCGAGCAGAACCCGTCCAAGCTGGGCGAGAACCTGCCCGAGATCCGCGCCTTCTGCCGCAAGACGCTGGCCAAGATGCATTTCAGCGGCGTGGAAGAGGGGCTCGGCGAATGGCTGCGTCCGCCCGCCAAGGCGGCGCCGCAGGGCAATGCCCGCAGCCTGCCCAAGCACCTGCAGAAGCCCCCGGCCGCGGCCGAGGAGCGCAACACCATCGTGATCGCGGGCTGCGAAGCCCATGTCTGCCTGCTGCAGACTGCGCTCGACCTGCTCGAGGACGAGTTCGACGTGTGGGTCGTCACCGACGCCTGCAGCTCGCGCACCGAGCGCAACCGCGACGCCGCCTTCGACCGGCTGGCCGGCGCGGGCGCCGAGCTCGTGACCACCGAGATGGTCGGCTTCGAGTGGCTGCGCACCGCCGAGCACCCGGCGTTTCGCGACCTGCAGGCGCTGATTCGCTGACTTACTGACTCACTGAATTGCTGTTGAAGGGCGGCCCGGCAAGAGAGCCGCCCGGATTGCCGCGGCTGTCAGCTTCCCGCAAGATCGGTCCCCATAATTATGAATTCAGTTTCGGCGTCGAGCCTGAAACGGAGCCCATACAACAGGAGACAGATCTCGATGAGCCGCTATGAAGAGTTCTACCGCCAGTCCGTCGACGCGCCCGAGGCCTTCTGGGCCGAGCAGGCGAAGCTGATCGACTGGCACACGCCCGCGCAGCAGATCCTCGACGCCAGCCAGCCGCCGTTCGCGCGCTGGTTCGTCGGTGGCACCACCAACCTGTGCCACAACGCCGTCGACCGGCACCTGGCCGATCGGGGCGACCAGCCGGCGCTGATCTTCGTGTCGACCGAGACGGGCACCGAGAAAAGCTACAGCTTCGCCGAACTGCATGCCGAGGTGCAGCGCACCGCCGCCAGCCTCGTCGGGCTGGGCGTGGGCAAGGGCGATCGCGTGCTCATCTATATGCCGATGATTCCCGAGGCCGCTTTCGCGATGCTGGCTTGCGCGCGCATCGGCGCCATCCATTGCGTGGTGTTCGGCGGCTTCGCCAGCGGCTCGCTGGCCACCCGCATCGAGGACGCCGAGCCCAAGGTGGTCGTGAGCGCCGACGCCGGGTCGCGCGGCGGCAAGGTCATCGCGTACAAGCCGCTGCTCGACGAGGCCATCCGCCTGTCGAAGCACAAGCCCGAGGCCGTGCTGCTGACCGACCGCGGCCTGGCGCCGATGGCGCTGGTGGCCGGCCGCGACCATCTGGCGGGCGAACTGAGGCAAAAGCACCTGGATGCACAGGTGCCCTGCACCTGGCTGGCCTCGACCGACATCAGCTACACCATCTACACGAGCGGCACCACCGGCAAGCCCAAGGGCGTGCAGCGCGACGTGGGCGGCTACGCCGTGGCGCTGGCCGCGAGCATGAAGCACATCTTCGACGGCCGACCCGGCGAAACCTACTTCTCGACCAGCGACATCGGCTGGGTCGTGGGCCACAGCTACATCGTCTACGGCCCGCTGATCGCGGGCATGGCGACCATCATGTATGAGGGCCTGCCCACGCAGGGCATCGACCAGCAGCCCGACGGCGGCATCTGGTGGCGCCTGGTCGAGAAGTACAAGGTGACGGTGATGTTCAGCGCGCCCACCGCCGTGCGCGTGCTCAAGAAACAAGACCCGGCGCTGCTCAAGAAGTACGACCTGTCGACCCTGCGCGCGCTGTTCCTGGCCGGCGAGCCGCTGGACGAGCCGACCGCGCGCTGGATCAGCGACGGCCTGGGCGTGCCGATCATCGACAACTACTGGCAGACCGAGTCGGGCTGGCCGATGATCACCATCGCCAACGGCGTGGAGGCCAAGCCCAGCAAGTTCGGCAGCCCCGGCGTGCCGATGTACGGCTACCGCATCAAGATCCTGCACGAGTCGACCGGCGAGGAGCTCACCGGCGCGAACGAGAAGGGCGTGGTCGTGGTCGAGGGGCCGACGCCGCCCGGCTTCATGCAGACCGTGTGGAAGGACGACGCCCGCTTCGTCAACACGTACTGGAAGAGCGTGCCGGGCAAGATGGTCTATTCGACCTTCGACTGGGGCATCCGCGACGCCGACGGTTACTTCTACATCCTGGGCCGCACCGACGACGTGATCAACGTCGCCGGCCACCGCCTGGGCACCCGCGAGATCGAGGAGAGCATCTCGGGCCATGCCAACGTGGCCGAGGTGGCGGTGGTCGGCGTGGCCGACACGCTCAAGGGGCAGGTGGCGATGGCCTTCGTCGTGCCGAAAGACGGCCTGGCCGTGACCGATGTCGACGCGGCGCTCAAGCTCGAGGGCGAGATCATGAAGGTCGTGGCCGACCAGCTCGGCGCCCTGGCGCGGCCCGCGCGCGTGCGCTTCGTGAGCGGCCTGCCCAAGACCCGCAGCGGCAAGCTGCTGCGCCGGGCGATCCAGGCCGTCTGCGAGCAGCGCGACCCGGGCGACCTGACCACCATCGACGATCCGGCCACGCTGCAACAGATCAAACAGTTACTGTCCGCCACCTGACCGCGGGCGCGAATCGGGGTAGGGTTGCGGGCCTTGCGCAGCCGCGTTCTGTCGTCATATGGTTGACGTGGCACAATGCCAAGGTACTCAGGCCCTTCCCCAGCCACAGTCGCATCCGCCAATCGGTCCAGCCGTGTCGCGGAAGGTTTCTTAACCAACTCGTGCTTCCTCCAGGGAAGCGAAGGTCAGCGGATCATGAGCGATTCCTCTACGCCCACGGCGTACACCGCCTATCAAGGCAACACCTACCTCTTCGGCGGCAATGCGCCCTATGTCGAGGAGATGTACGAAAACTACCTCGCCAACCCCGGCAGCGTTCCCGACAACTGGCGCACGTATTTCGACGCCCTGCAGAACGTTCCCGCCGCCGACGGCACCAGCGCCCGCGACGTCCCCCACCTGCCGGTCATCAATGCTTTTGCCGAACTGGCCAAGCAGGGCACGACCCGTGTCGTGCAGGCTAGCGGCGCCGACTCCGAACTCGGCCGCAAGCGCACGGCAGTCCAGCAGCTGATCGCCGCCTACCGCAACGTCGGCGCCCGCTGGGCCGACCTCGACCCGCTCAAGCGCGCCGAGCGTCCCGCCATTCCGGAACTCGAGCCCTCGTTCTACGGTTTTGCCGACGCCGACCTCGAGACGGTGTTCAACACCAGCAACACCTTCTTCGGCAAAGAGACCATGTCGCTGCGCGACCTGCTCAATGCCTTGCGTGAAACGTACTGCGGCACGATGGGTGCCGAGTACATGTACACCACCGACCAGAACCACAAGCGCTGGTGGCAGCAGAAGCTCGAAAGCGCCCGCACGAACCCGAAGCTCAGCGCCGAGCAGAAGAAGCACGTGCTGAATCGCCTGACGGCCGCCGAAGGCCTCGAGCGTTTCCTGCACACCAAGTACGTCGGCCAGAAGCGCTTCTCGCTCGAAGGCGGCGAAAGCTTCATCGTCGCGATGGACGAGCTGATCAACCAGGCCGGCGTCAAGGGCGTGCAGGAAATCGTGATCGGCATGGCCCACCGCGGCCGCCTGAACGTGCTGGTGAACTCGCTGGGCAAGATGCCCGCCGACCTGTTCGCCGAGTTCGACCACACCGCCCCCGAAGACCTGCCCTCCGGCGACGTCAAGTACCACCAGGGCTTCAGCTCGGACGTGACCACCCCCGGCGGCCCGGTCCACCTGAGCCTGGCGTTCAACCCCTCGCACCTGGAAATCGTGAACCCCGTGGTCGAAGGCTCGGTGCGCGCCCGCATGGACCGCCGCGGCGATCCGCTGGGCAAGCAGGTGCTGCCCGTGATCGTGCACGGCGACGCCGCCTTCGCAGGCCAGGGCGTCGTGATGGAAACGCTGGCACTGGCCGAGACCCGTGGTTACTCCACCGGCGGCACGGTGCACATCGTCATCAACAACCAGATCGGCTTCACCACCAGCGACCCGCGCGACAGCCGCTCGACGCTGTACTGCTCGGACATCGTCAAGATGATCGAAGCGCCGGTGCTGCACGTGAACGGCGACGACCCCGAAGCCGTGGTGCTCGCCACTCAGTTCGCCCTGGACTTCCGCATGGAATTCCAGAAGGACGTGGTCGTCGACATCATCTGCTTCCGCAAGCTGGGCCACAACGAGCAGGACACGCCCTCGCTCACCCAGCCGCTCATGTACAAGAAGATCGCGGCCCACCCCGGCACGCGCAAGCTGTACGCCGACAAGCTGGCCGCGCAAGGCCTGGGCGACACGCTCGGCGACGACATGGTCAAGGCGCAGCGCGCCGCCTTCGACGAAGGCAAGAACACCGTCGACCCCGTGCTCACCAACTTCAAGAGCAAGTACGCCGTCGACTGGAGCCCGTACCTCAACAAGAAGTGGACCGACGCCGGCGACACCGCCATTCCCTCCGCCGAGTGGAAGCGCCTGGCCGAGCGCATCACCAAGGCACCCGAGAACTTCACCGTGCACCCGCTCGTGAAGAAGGTGCTGGACGACCGCGCCGCCATGGGCCGTGGCGACGTCAACGTCGACTGGGGCATGGGCGAGCACATGGCCTTCGCCTCGCTGGTGGCCAGCGGCTACCCGGTGCGCCTGTCGGGTGAAGACTCGGGCCGCGGCACGTTCACGCACCGCCACGCGGTGCTGCATGACCAGAATCGCGAGAAGTTCGACACCGGCACCTACACGCCGCTGCAGAACGTGGCCGAGAACCAGGCCCCGTTCGTCGTCATCGACTCGATCCTGTCCGAAGAAGCCGTGCTGGCCTTCGAATACGGCTACGCCTCGAACGACCCCAACACGCTCGTCATCTGGGAAGCCCAGTTCGGCGACTTCGTGAACGGCGCGCAAGTGGTGATCGACCAGTTCATCGCCTCGGGCGAAGTGAAGTGGGGCCGCGTCAACGGCATCACGATGATGCTGCCGCACGGCTACGAAGGCCAGGGCCCCGAGCACAGCTCGGCCCGCCTGGAGCGCTTCATGCAGCTGAGCGCCGACACCAACATGCAGGTGGTGCAGCCCACCACGGCCAGCCAGATCTTCCACATCCTGCGCCGCCAGATGGTGCGCAACCTGCGCAAGCCGCTGATCATCCTCACGCCCAAGTCGCTGCTGCGCAACAAGGACGCGACGTCGCCGCTGTCCGAGTTCACCAAGGGCAGCTTCCAGACCGTCATTCCCGACAGCAAGGGCCTGAAGGCCGAGAAGGTCAAGCGCCTGATCGCCTGCTCGGGCAAGGTCTACTACGACCTGGCCAAGAAGCGCGAAGAGCAGGGCAGCGACGACGTGGCGATCATCCGCGTCGAGCAGCTCTACCCGTTCCCGCACAAGGCGTTCGCCGCCGAGGTCAAGAAGTACCCCAACCTCGTGGACATCGTGTGGTGCCAGGACGAGCCGCAGAACCAGGGCGCCTGGTTCTTCGTGCAGCACTACATCCACGAAAACATGCAGGAAGGCCAGAAGCTCGGCTACTCCGGCCGTGCCGCCTCGGCATCGCCGGCCGTCGGCTACTCGCACCTGCACCAGGAACAGCAGAAGGCGCTGGTCGATGGCGCATTTGGCAAGCTCAAGGGCTTCGTGCTGACCAAGTAAGAACCGTCCCTTTTCACACGAACACCCTCAAGAACAAAACGGAGCTCACTCCAAATGTCTATCGTAGAAGTCAAAGTCCCCCAGCTTTCCGAATCCGTGGCCGAGGCCACCATGCTCACGTGGAAGAAGAAAGCCGGCGAAGCCGTCGCCGTCGATGAAATCCTGATCGAGATCGAAACCGACAAGGTCGTGCTCGAAGTGCCGGCCCCCTCGGCCGGCGTGCTGGTCGAGATCGTTCAGCCCGACGGCGCCACCGTGGTGGCCGAGCAGCTGATCGCCAAGATCGACACCGACGGCAAGGCCGCCGCTGCAGCGCCTGCTGCTGCAGCTGCACCCGCCGCCGCGCCGGCCGCTGCTGCACCCGCAGCGGCAGCCGCCGCCACCGGTGGTTCGAAGTCCGACGTGGCCATGCCTGCCGCTGCCAAGCTGCTGGCCGACAACAACCTGAAGACCAGCGACGTGGCTGGCACGGGCAAGGACGGCCGCGTGACCAAGGGCGACGTGCTCGGCGCCGTGGCTGCCGGCGCCAAGCCTGCCGCCACCATCGCCGCACCGGCTGCCAAGCCCGCGCTGCAGCAGGTCGCCGCGCCTGCCGCGCCCGACCTGGGCGAGCGTCCGGAACAGCGCGTGCCGATGAGCCGCCTGCGCGCGCGCATCGCCGAGCGCCTGATCCAGTCGCAATCGACCAACGCCATCCTGACCACCTTCAACGAAGTGAACATGGCCCCGGTCATGGACCTGCGCAAGAAGTTCCAGGACGCGTTCACCAAGGAACACGGCGTGAAGCTCGGCTTCATGAGCTTCTTCGTGAAGGCCGCGGTGCACGCACTGAAGAAGTACCCGGTGCTCAACGCCTCGGTCGACGGCAACGACATCCTGTACCACGGCTACTTCGACATCGGCATCGCCGTCGGTTCGCCGCGCGGTCTGGTGGTGCCCATCCTGCGCAATGCCGACCAGATGAGCTTCGCTGACATCGAGAAGAAGATCGCCGAGTACGGCAAGAAGGCGCAAGACGGCAAGCTGGGCATCGAAGAAATGACCGGCGGCACCTTCTCCATCTCCAATGGCGGCACCTTCGGCTCGATGCTCTCGACCCCGATCATCAACCCGCCCCAGTCGGCCATCTTGGGCGTGCACGCCACCAAGGACCGCGCCGTGGTCGAAAACGGCCAGATCGTCGTTCGCCCGATGAACTACCTCGCCATGAGCTACGACCACCGCATCATCGACGGCCGCGAAGCCGTGCTGGGCCTGGTTGCCATGAAGGAAGCGCTGGAAGATCCGTCGCGCCTGCTGTTCGACATCTGATCCGGGGAGCAACAACCAGATGGCAAACAAGCAATTCGACGTCGTCGTCATCGGCGGCGGTCCTGGCGGCTACATCGCGGCGATCCGCGCTGCGCAGCTCGGCTTCAACGTGGCCTGCATCGACGAGTGGAAAAACGGCAAGGGCGGCCCCGCACCGGGCGGCACCTGCACCAACGTCGGCTGCATCCCCTCGAAGGCGCTGCTGCAATCGTCGGAGCACTTCGAGCAGGCCGGCCACCACTTTGCGGACCACGGCATCAAGGTCGAAGGCCTCGGCCTGGACATCGACAAGATGCTGGCCCGCAAGGACCAGGTCGTGAAGCAGAACAACGACGGCATCCTGTACCTGTTCAAGAAGAACAAGATCAGCTTCTTCCATGGCCGCGGTTCGTTCGTGAAGACCGACGAAACCGGCTACGAGATCAAGGTGGCAGGCGCCGCTGAGGAATCGATCACCGGCAAGCACATCATCGTCGCCACGGGCTCCAACGCCCGCGCGCTGCCGGGCACGCCGTTCGACGAGGAAAACATCCTCTCGAACGACGGCGCGCTGCGCATCGGCGCGGTGCCCAAGAAGCTGGGCCTGATCGGCTCGGGCGTCATCGGCCTCGAAATGGGCTCGGTGTGGCGCCGCCTCGGTGCCGAGGTCACGGTGCTCGAAGCACTGCCGACCTTCCTGGGTGCCGTGGACGAGCAGATCGCCAAGGAAGCCAAGAAGGCCTTCGACAAGCAGAAGCTCAAGATCGAACTCGGCGTGAAGGTCGGCGAGATCAAGTCGTCGAAGAAGGGCGTGAGCGTCGCCTGGACCAACGCCAAGGGCGAAGCCCAGACGCTGGAAGTCGACAAGCTGATCGTCTCGATCGGCCGCGTGCCCAACACCGTCGGCCTGAACGCCGAAGCCGTGGGCCTGAAGCTCGACGAACGCGGCGCCATCGCCGTGGACGACGACTGCAAGACCAGCCTGCCCAACGTGTGGGCCATCGGCGACGTGGTGCGCGGCCCGATGCTGGCGCACAAGGCCGAGGAAGAAGGCGTGGCGGTGGCGGAGCGCATCGCGGGCCAGCATGGCCACGTGAACTTCAACACCGTGCCGTGGGTGATCTACACCAGCCCCGAGATCGCATGGGTCGGCCAGACCGAGCAGCAGCTCAAGGCCGCGGGCCGCGCCTACAAGGCCGGCACCTTCCCGTTCCTGGCGAACGGCCGCGCACGCGCGTTGGGCGACACGACCGGCATGGTCAAGTTCCTGGCCGACGCCGCCACCGATGAGATCCTGGGCGTGCACATCGTGGGCCCGCAGGCCAGCGAGCTGATCTCCGAAGCCGTGGTGGCGATGGAGTTCAAGGCCAGCGCCGAAGACATCGCGCGCATCTGCCATGCGCACCCGTCGCTGTCGGAAGCCACCAAGGAAGCGGCCCTGGCCGTGGACAAGCGCACGCTCAACTTCTGATCTCCGGTTCTTGAGCGAACCCGGCCCCGATCGACCCTCGCGGGGCGGTCGGGGCTCTCCATTTTTGAAGCGATCCGATCCCTTGAGCGTCAAACAGGCTTATGAAGCGGAACTCGCGGCACGCGGGTTCAAGAGCGATCCCGCACAACTGGCGGCCGTCGAGGCGCTCGACCGCTGCGCCACCGAGTGGGGCGAGTACAAGGCCCGGCGCTCCAATGCGCTGAAGAAGCTCATCAACCGGCCGGAGCTGCCGCGCGGCGTCTACATGTATGGCGGCGTGGGGCGCGGCAAGAGCTTCCTGATGGACCTGTTCTTCAACGCCGTGCCGCTGCGGCGCAAGACGCGCCTGCACTTCCACGAGTTCATGCGCGAAGTGCACCGCGAGCTGCGCGACCTGCAGGGCACCGTGAACCCGCTCGACGAGTTGGGGCTGCGCATTTCCAAGCGCTACAAGCTGATCTGCTTCGACGAGTTCCACGTCGCGGACATCACCGACGCGATGATCCTGCACCGGCTGCTCGTGGCGTTGTTCGACAACGGCGTGGGCTTTGTCACCACCTCGAACTTCAAGCCCGACGACCTGTACCCCGGCGGCCTGCACCGCGACCGCATCCTGCCCGCCATCGCGCTGCTCAACCAGAAGCTCGAAGTGCTGAGCGTGGACAACGGCACCGACTACCGGCGCCGCACGCTGGAGCAGCTGCGCATGTACCTCACGCCGAACGACGCGGCGGCCGAGAAGGAAATGCGCCACGCCTTCGACAAGCTGGCCGAGACGGCCGACGAGAACCCGATCCTGCACATCGAGCAGCGCGAGATCCGCGCGCTGCGCAAGGCCGGCGGCGTGGTGTGGTTCGACTTCAAGACGCTGTGCGGCGGCCCGCGCTCGCAGAACGACTACCTCGAGATCGCGAGCCAGTTCCACACCGTGCTGCTGTCCGACGTGCCGCACATGCCCGTGCGCATGGCCTCGGAAGCACGCCGTTTCACCTGGCTGGTCGACGTCTTGTACGACCGGCGCTGCAAGCTCATCATGTCGGCCGAGGTTCCGCCCGAGGCGTTGTACACCGAGGGGCCGCTGGCGCACGAGTTTCCGCGCACGGTGTCCCGGCTCACCGAAATGCAGTCGAGCGAATTCCTCGCCCTGGAACGCCGCATCGTCGACACCCGACTCACATGAAAAAAACCGCTCTTGCCCTGTTCCTGGCCTTGGCCAGCCTGCCGCTGTGGGCCCAGTCCAATGCGGCGGCGGGCAGCGCCGACCTCGAAGCCGAACGCGGCCGTCTGGCCACCGAGCGCGAGGCCATCGAGTCGCGCTACACCAAGGAGCGCGCGGCCTGCTACAAGAAGTTCGCGGTCGAAGACTGCCTGCGCGAAAGCCGCAGCCGCCGGCGCAAGGAAACCGACCACATCAAGCGGCAGGAAACCGCGATCAACGACATCCAGCGCCAGCGCAGCGGCGCGGCCGAGCTGCAGAAGCTTGACCAGAAGGCTGCAACGCAGCGCCCACAGGATTCGCGCGAGCAGCGCGAGAAGTCGCAACAGGATCAGAAAGAGCGCGAGCAGCGCGCCGCTGACCACGCAGCGAGCCGTGCTGCGACGGCGGCCGATGCGGACGCACGCCAGCGCCAGTTCGAGAACAAGCAGAAGGCCCATGCCGACGAGCAGGCCAAGGCGGCGCAGCGCCGCGCCGACGCACCGGCCGTGAGCACGCGCTTCGAAGACAAGCAGAAGCGGGCGGCGGAACATCGAGCCAGCCGTGAACGCCAGAACGCCGAGCGGACCAAGCCGCGCGGCGCGCCGTTGCCAGCACCGGCGCCCTGAAAGAGAGGCGGGCGCTCAGGCCGCCGCAGGCAGCGGGTCGAGCTTGAGCACCGCGATGGAGATGTTGTCGCCTGTGCCGCGCGCACGGCGCCGGGCTTCCCCCACCAGAATTTCGACCGCGTCGCGCGGCGGCTGTGCGTAGAGCACGCTGGCCAGTTCCTCGGGTGAGAAGTAGTGCCAGAGCCCGTCGCTGCAGGCCATCAGCAGGTCGCCCGGCTGCAGCTTGGCGATGTGGTGCGGATCGACGGGCGGCGGCGTGGTCGTCATGCCCAGGCAACCCAGCAGGATGTTGCCCTGCGGATGGATGTTGGCCTCGGCCTCGCTGATCTGGCCGCGATCGACCAGCGCCTGCACGTACGAATGGTCGCGCGTGCGCTTGACCAGCGCGCCGTCGTTGAAGTGATAGATGCGCGAGTCGCCTGCGTGGATCCAGGCGCAGTCGCCTTTCGGGTTCATCAGGAAGGCGGCCAGCGTGCTGTGCGGTTCCTGCTCGCTCGACAGCGCCGTGAGCTTGATCACCGTGTGGGCGTCTTCGAGCAGCTGGCGCAGCACCACGGCGGGGTCGTCGCGCTCGGGGCTGTAGCGGGTGAAGAGCTGGCGCGCGGTCATGAGCACCTGGTCGGACGCCTTGCGCCCGCCGCTGCGCCCGCCCATGCCGTCGGCGATGACGCCGAGCACGCAGCCCGGCGTGCGTGGGTGGCTCATCAACAGCACCTGGTCCTGCTGGTAGGGGCGATCCCCCTTGTGGAGGCCGGTGGCGGCGGCGAGTCGAAAGCCTTGGGTCATGAGCGCTGGGGCGCCAGAGGCGCGCTTTCTGTCTTCTCTGGGGTTCGTGTCAGGACGTATTATCGAATGAACACGCGCGGCTCCATGCGGCACGCGCACCCCCACCGTTGGACTCCAATCTTCATTCCCTTTCCCGTCAGCTGATCGAGCTGCGCATTGCGCATGCCGACCTCGACGCCACCATCGACCGGCTCTCGGAAGACGGCACGCCGCAGGACGAACTGCTGATGCGCCGCCTGAAAAAGCGCCGTCTCGCCCTGCGCGACCAGATCGCCCAGCTCGAGAACGCGCTCGACCCGAAAGAGCCGGCGTGACGTCGCCGCTCGAAAACCAGGTGCGCGATGCGTTCGCGCAGGACGGGGTGCTGTCGCAGGCCGCCGAGCAGTTCCGCGAACGCGGCGGCCAGACCGAGATGGCGATGGCCGTGGCCCGCACCATCTCCGACGGCGGCATGCTCGTGGTCGAGGCCGGCACCGGCGTGGGCAAGACCTTCTCGTATCTCGTGCCGGCGCTGCTGAGCGGCGAGCGCGTGCTGCTCTCGACCGCCACCAAGACCCTGCAGGACCAGCTGTTCGGCCGCGACCTGCCGCGCCTCGTCGAGGCCTTCGCACTGCCGATACGCACGGCGCTGCTGAAAGGGCGGGGCAGCTACCTGTGCCTGCACCGCCTCGACATGGCGCGCCACGACGCCTCGCTGCCCGAGCGCGGCAGCCTGCGCACGCTGGCGAAGATCGAGCAGTGGTCGAAAGCCACGCGCACCGGCGACCTCGCCGAACTGCCGGGGCTCGACGAACGTTCGCCGCTGATCCCGCTGATCACCTCCACGCGCGAGAACTGCCTGGGCGCGCAATGCCCGCAGTTCAAGGCCTGCCACGTCAACCTGGCGCGGCGCGAGGCGCTGGCGGCCGACATCGTGGTCATCAACCACCACCTGTTCTTTGCCGACCTCGCGGTGCGCGAGACCGGCATGGCCGAGCTGCTGCCGACCGTGAGCGTCGTCGTGTTCGACGAGGCGCACCAGCTCAACGAGACCGGCGTGCAGTTCCTGGGCGCGCAACTCGGCAGCGGGCAGGCGCTCGATTTCGCGCGCGACATGCTCGGCGCCGGCCTGCAGCATGCGCGCGGGCTGGTCGACTGGCAGCAGCTGGTGGCGGGCGTCGAACGCGCGGCGCGCGAACTGCGCCTGGTGGTCGGCAAGCAATGGCCGGGCGCCAAGCTGCGCTGGATCGGCCCGGCCCCCGAGGGCGTGAATGCCGAAGCCTGGCAGGGCGCGCTCGACGACCTGCAGGACGCCTTCGTGCTGGCCGCCGACGGGCTGGACACGGTGAGCGAGATCTCGCCCGACTTCGTGCGTCTGCACGAGCGCGCGCGTCAGCTCGCCAAGCGCACGGCACGCTTCGCGCAGCCGTGCGAGCTCGACTCTGTTCGCTGGGTCGACGTGGGCACGCAGCTGCGGCTGATCGAGTCGCCGCTCGACATCGCCGATGCGATGCGCAAGCGGGTGCTCAAGCTGGCCGACGAGCCCGTGGAGTCCGATTTGCCCTACGGAGACGACGAGGAAGACCCCGAGCACGGCGCTGTCCCGCCGCCACCGCAGGAAGACAGCCGCCGCGCCTGGGTCTTCACCTCCGCCACGCTGGGCGACGACCCGACGCTGCGCTGGTTCACCGAACCCTGCGGCCTGCGCGACGCCGAAGTGCTGCGTGTGCAAAGCCCCTTCGACTACGCCTCGCAAGCAGCGATCTACGTGCCGCGGGCCTTTCCGAAGCCCAACGATCCCACGCACAGCCAGCAGGTGGCCAAGCTGGCCGCGCACGGCGCCGCCGAGCTCGGTGGGCGCACGCTGGTGCTGACCACCACGCTGCGCGCGCTGCGCACCATCGGCGATGCGATGCGCCAGCAATTCGAACTGCTCGAGACGCAGGCACGACCCGAGGTGCTGGTGCAGGGCGAGCTGCCCAAGCGCGTGCTTATGGACCGCTTCCGCGAAGGCGCGAGCAACGGGCGCGCGGGCTGCGTGCTGGTGGCGTCGGCCTCGTTCTGGGAAGGCTTCGATGCGCCGGGCGACGCGCTGCAATTCGTGGTGATCGACAAGCTGCCGTTCCCGCCGCCCAACGATCCGCTGGTGGAGGCCCGCTCGCAGCGGCTCGAAGCGCAAGGGCGCAGCTCGTTCAGCGATTACTCGCTGCCCGAAGCGGCCGTGGCATTGAAACAGGGGGCGGGGCGCCTCATCCGCCGTGAAACCGACAGCGGCGTGCTCGCGATCTGCGACACGCGCCTCGTGGCGATGGGCTATGGCCGGCGGTTGCTGGCGGCGTTGCCGCCGATGCGCCGGCTGGAAACCGAAGCGGATTTCGAGAGCGCGATCGACGCGCTCAGAAAACCCTACTGATATCTACCGGAGGGCGCTGGATTACCAGAGCTTCCACCAGGGGTCGGTGCTGCCCTTGAAGCCGTTCGCCAGGTAGGTGCTCTGCGGGTAGTTGGTGGTCAGCACGCGTTGTGCGTCGTCACGCAGGTCCTTCATGCCCAGCGCGTCGTACGACTTCACCATGATGTACAGGGCTTCTTCGAGCGCCGGCACTTCGCGGTAGTCGGACAGCGCGATCTGTGCCCGGTTGATGGCCGCCAGGTAGGCGCCGCGCGAGTAGTAGTAGCGGGCCACGTGAACCTCGTACTGCGCGAGCGAGTTCACGATGTAGTTCATGCGCTGGCGCGCGTCGGGCGCATAGCGCGACTCGGGGAAACGCGTCACGAGGTCGCGGAAGGATTCGAACGATTCCTTGGCGGCCTTCTGGTCGCGCTCGGACAGGTCCTGGCGCGTCAGGAACGCGAACATGCCCAGGTCGTCGTTGAAGTTGATCACACCCTTCAGGTAGAGCGCGTAGTCGAACGCCGGGCTGGCCGGGTGCAGCTTCATGAAGCGGTCGAGCGTGGCGATGGCGTTGGCCTTTTCGCCGGCCTTGTGCTGGGCGTAGGCCTTCTCGAGTTGGGCCTGTTGGGCCAGCGGCGTGCCGGCGGCACGGCCTTCGAGCTTCTCGTACAGCGGCACCGCCTTGTCGTAGGCGCCGGAGCCGACTTCGTCCTTGGCTTCCGAATAGATGCGGTTGGGGCTCCAGTTCGCGGTCTTGTCTTCCTTGGTGGTGGAACCGCAACCGGCGACGAGAAGGGCCGCCGCGCTGAGCGCGATCCAGGCAGGGACCGATAATTTGGCGCGAAACATCACATACGGCTTTCGTGAAACAGTTGCCCTCAATTATATCGACCGACCCCCTGACCGATCCCCCGGAAGGGCCTGAACCTGAAGAGGGCGCCGATCTCGCGGAGCCCAGCGAGCTGCGGCCCTTCGCCATCGACCAGGCGCAGCACGGGCAGCGGCTCGACCGCGCCCTGGCGGCGCTGGTGCCCGAGTTTTCGCGCAGTTACCTTCAGCAACTCATTGAGGCCGGCGCCGTCGAGCTGCAAGGGCGCACGCTCACCAAGGTCTCTGCCACGGTGCGCGCGGGCCAGTCGGGGCGCATCGAGCTGCGGCCCACGCCCCAGAGCCAGGCCTTCCGGCCCGAGGCGATGGAGCTGGTCACGGTCCACGAAGACGAGCACCTGCGGATCATCGACAAGCCGGCGGGCCTGGTGGTGCACCCGGCGCCGGGCCACTGGAGCGGCACGCTGCTGAACGGGCTGCTGGCGCTCGACCCGAAGGCCGTGCTGCTGCCACGCGCGGGCATCGTGCACCGCCTCGACCGCGACACCAGCGGCCTGATGGTGGTGGCGCGCACGCGGGCCGCGATGGACGCCATGGTGGCGCTGATCGCCGCGCGCGACGTGAAGCGGCAGTACCTGGCGATGGGGCACAAGGCCTGGGAGGGCGCGGCGGCGCGGCAGGTGGATGCGCCGATCGGCCGCGATCCGCGCAACCGGCTGCGCATGGCCGTGGTCGACCTGGAGCGCCACGCGGGCAAGACCGCGCGCACGCTGATCGAGCGGCTCGACAGCCACACCGACGGCTGCGCGGTGCGCTGCACGCTCGAAACCGGTCGCACCCACCAGATCCGCGTGCACATGGCGTCGATCGGCCATCCGCTGGTCGGCGACGCGCTGTATGGCGGCGCGCCCGCGGCGGGGCTGTCGCGGCAGGCGCTGCATGCGTTCCGGCTGGCGTTCGTGCATCCCGTCACGCAGCAGGCGATGGAGTTCCGCTCGCCGCCGCCGCCCGATCTGGCCCAGGCTTTGCAGACCTGGGGGCTGGATTACAATCGCGCCTGACGGCCCGAGGGCCGCGCCGGCCACCCGATGCCGGCCTTGCGTTGCACTCGCCGCGTGCCGGCAACGCCTACTCCTTCCATCCATCTGAACAAGCGTCGCCAGGCGCCTTTTTCCGGATAACGCGAACCATGAATACGGCGGATGCCAAGCGCATTCTCGAAACCGCCTTGATCTGTTCGAGCCAGCCGCTGCCGGTGCGCGACATGCGCGTGCTGTTCGACGACGAGCTGGGCGTGGACACGATCAAGGTGCTGTTGCTCGAACTGCAGGAAGACTGGGCGCAACGCGGCCTGGAGCTGGTGAGCGTCGGCAGCGGCTGGCGTTTCCAGAGCCGGCCCGAGATGCGCGATGCCCTCGATCGCCTGCATCCCGAGAAGCCGCCGCGCTACACGCGCGCCGCGCTCGAGACGCTGGCCATCATTGCCTACCGGCAGCCGGCCACGCGCGGCGACATGGAAGACATCCGCGGCGTCACGATCAACTCCCTGATCCTGAAGCAGCTCGAAGACCGCGGCTGGGTCGAAGTGATCGGCCACCGCGAAACGGTCGGCCGGCCCGCGCTCTACGCGACCACCCGCCAGTTCCTCGACGACCTGGGGCTGGCCTCGCTGGACCAGCTGCCGCTGGTGGAAACGCCCGCGCAGCAGGCGGCGCTGGTTGACGCACTGCAGCAGGCCGCGGGCGACCAGCCGGGGCTGCCGATCGACGGCGATGCGGCGGAAGAGGCCGTTGCGGAATCTGCAGAGCCCGCAGCGCTGGTGGATGGAGAAGAAGGTGTGCAGCCCGAACTCGTCATGGTCGATGCGCCGCCTGAGTTGGCTGAGCTGGCGGAAGTCGTCTCGACCGATGCAGCGGAGTTTGCCGAAGAGGTGGTGGCGATCGCCGAGGCCGCCGAGCCCGTCGATGAGGCGTTGCCTGTGTCCGAGCCAGAAACCGGCGAGCCGCCCGCCGAATCCGAAGTGGCCGCCGCGCCCGAAGAACCCGAATCCGACGTTCCGTCCCCCGCAGCGGACGAGACCGACCCCCACGACCCCCACGCTGTTTCTCCCGGAAAAACCCCATGAGCTCATCCGACACCGACGACGCAGCGATGCTGCCGGTCGAACCCGAAGTCAAGAAGCGGAAGCGGGCCGCCACGCCCAAGAAGGTGACGGAAGTTGCTGTCGAATCCGTCGCTGCGCCCGCAGAGCCGGCAGGGGCCGAGACCGGGGAGGCGCCGAAGAAGCCGCGTGCACCCCGCAAGAAGAAGGTGGTCGAGGCGCCGGCTGCCGATGAGCAATTGGTGAGCGCGGCGGAAGTCGCTCCTGCTGCGGAAGCTCCCGCGACGGTCCAGCCCGATGTGGCGCCCGTGGCTGCGGAAGTGGTGGCAGCCGAGGCAGACGAGCCGGCACCGGTCGAAGCACAGCGTGTCCAGGCGTCCGACGAGGACCAGGACGAGGACCGCGGGGATGACGAAGACGACGAGGAAGACGAGCCCGACGAAGAGGAAGACGACCTCGACCGCGCCCGCCGTGCCGCCGAGCGCGAGCAGCGCAATGCGCCGCCGACCGAGCCGATCCGTTTTGCCGACGTCATTTCCGGCCAGTTCGATGCCGACGAGGAAAGCCCCGAGGTGCCGCCGCTCAAGCGCGTGCTGCTGCCCGAGGCCGATTCGCCCAAGCTGCACAAGGTGCTGGCGCAGGCCGGTCTCGGTTCGCGCCTCGAGATGGAGCAACTCATCTTGCAGGGCCGCATCTCGGTCAACAACGAGCCAGCCCATATCGGCCAGCGCATCCAGTACGGCGACCAGGTCAAGATCAACGGCAAGCCGATCCGCTACCGCATCGCACCGCCGCCGCCGCGCGTGATCGCGTACCACAAGCCCGTGGGCGAGGTCGTCACGCACGACGATCCGCAGAACCGCCCGACGGTGTTCCGCAAGCTGCCGCGTCTGCAGCAGGGCAAGTGGCAGTCGGTCGGCCGGCTCGACCTGAACACCGAAGGCCTGCTGCTGTTCAGCAGCTCCGGCGATCTCGCCAACCAGCTCATGCACCCGCGCTTCGGCCTGGAGCGCGAGTACGCCGTGCGCGTGCTGGGCGCGCTCACCAGCGAAGAAAAGAAGAAGCTGCTCGAGGGCGTGCGCCTGGACGACGGCATGGCGCAGTTCGGCACCATCGAAGACGGTGGCGGCGAAGGCTCCAACTGCTGGTATCGCGTGACCATTTCCGAAGGCCGCAACCGCGAGGTGCGCCGCCTGTTCGAGTCGGTGGGCCATGCGGTCAGCCGGCTCATCCGCATCCGCTACGGCGCGATGGTGCTGCCGCGCGGTCTCAAGCGCGGTGCCTGGATGGAGCTCGACGAGCGCGACATCCAGGCGCTGTTCCAGGCTTCGGGCGGTGCGCAGGCGCGACCGGCGGGTCCGTCGCAACGCGGTCCCGGCGGGCCGGAGGGCGGCGGTCGCAATGGCCGGAACAAGAAGCGCCGCGGCAACAACAACAACAACAACAACCGCAACGGCGGCATGGGCGGCGGCCAGCCGCGTGAAGCGCGCGGCGAAGGCCGCGAGGCGCCGATCCCGAGCCCGCTGGGCGACGGTCGTGGGGGG